>JAEUQD010001004.1 GCA_016789925.1 Bryobacterales bacterium
CCCTCGCCTCCGCCTGTGTCGCCAACTCCCTCCGCCTCTGGACCCCCCACAGCGGTCAGTCCCTGCGCACCCTCCCCGGCCATTCCGAGGAGGTCAACAGCGTCGCCTGGAGCCCCGATGGCCAAACCGTCGCCTCCGCCAGTCGGGACAACTCCATCCGCCTCTGGGATGCCCGCACCGGGCAGACCCAGCGCACCCTCATCGGCCATTCCCACTCTGTCTACAGCGTCGCCTGGAGCCCCGATGGCCAAACCCTCGCCTCTGCGAGCGGTGACAAGACCATCCGCCTCTGGAACCCCCATACCGGTCAATCCCTCCGCACCCTGGCCGGTCATTCCACGGAGGTCAACCGCGTCGCCTGGAGCCCCGATGGCCAAACCCTTGCCTCCGCCAGTTCGGACAAAACCATCCGGCTCTGGGACCCCCTCAGCGGGCAGACCCTGCGCGCCCTCCCCGGCCATTCCCACTCTGTCTTCAGCGTCGCCTGGAGCCCCGATGCCCAAACACTAGCCTCTGCCAGTTTCGACAAAACCATCCGCCTCTGGGATGCCCGCACCGGGCAGACCCTGCGCACCCTCGCCGGCCATTCCGGCTTTGTCTTCAACGTCGCTTGGAGCCCCGATGGCCAAACCCTCGCCTCCGCCAGTTTCGACAACTCCATCCGCCTCTGGGATGCCCGCAGCGGGCAACTCCTGCGCACCCTCACCGGCCATTCCGATTCTGTCAGAAGCGTCGCATGGAGCCCCGATGCCCAAACCCTCGCCTCCGCCAGCGACGACAACTCCATCCGGCTCTGGAACCCCCGCACCGGCCAACCTCTTCGCACCCTATCCGGCCATTCCGGCTCCGTCTTCAGCGTCGCCTGGAGCCCCGATGGCCGAACCCTCGCCTCCGCCAGTAGTGATGGCACCATCCGCCTTTGGCCCGGCTCCGTCGACGCACTTCTCGCCCTCGCCCGTGAACGCATCCGCCTGTTCTCCCTCTCCCCCGAGGAATGCCAGCGCTACCTTCAGGAATCCTCCTGCCCGCCGCTCCCATAGCCTGTGATAGTGAACATGCCGTAAGATATGGGGGTGTTGCGAACGGCTGCCATTCTTCTCAGCGCTTTTCTCCCCTTGGTGGCGCAAGATCCTACTTTCTTTCCCAGCCTTACTTCGGTTTCGTTCCCCCACGTTGCCAGTCCGGTGGTCTACGGGCTCCAGAATGGTTCCCCCATGCGCTCTGCCGACAACGGCCAGACGTGGACGCCGATTTACGTCTCCAATCCGGGAACGGCCCAGAACATCACAGCCGTAGTTGTTCAGCCCGATAACCCCGCCATCGTCTACGCCATAACTTCCATGGACCGCGGCGGCGTCTGGAAGTCCACGAACTCGGGCGCGGCGTTTGCTCCCGCTAACTCTGGCTTGCCCGCCGGCTCCCTGGCTGTACAGTCCTTCACCATCGCCGTCAACAGTCCCCAAACCCTCTACGCACGGGTAGGAACTCAGGTGTTCCGGTCCACCAACGGCGGCCAGTTGTGGTCTGCGCGCGGCAACCTTCCGACCAACGCGACCGCGGTCGGCTTCTCTCTCAACGCGCCAGCGCGAGCGTATACGATGGTGGACGGCGGTCAAGTCTTCCGGTCCAATGACGAAGGCGCTACCTGGAGTCTGGGCGGCCTGGTGAATCCAGCCGAAACGGGCAGGTTCGCAGTCCGCTTTGTCGTCGATTTTCAGGACCCCGATATCGCCTATGTCGCCAGTGAGGTGAATAACTCGACGGGCCGGTGCACTTTGCCCGGCGGCGGCCAGTGGATCACGCGCGACGCAGGAGCCTCCTGGGCCAATATCTACGCGAGCGATTTCTGTAATGTTTCGGGGTTCCTGACTATCGATGCACGGCGGCCGATCGTTCATATCTCGACTGGATTCTTCGGCCGTGGGTATTGCCGTTCCACCGACCGGGGCGGACGCTTCGAGTGCTTTAATTCCGCCGCTCCCACGGGAGTCGACCCGCGCAACGGCGACTTCATCATTGGCAGCGGAGGCAGAACCGTCTCGAACGACGCCGGGCTGTCGTGGCAGCCTCTCGCCTCGACAGTCCGGCCGAGTTTGCCGGTTGTCCCCTTGATCTCTCTTGAACTCGAGCAGGGTACTTCGGCCTCGACCGTTCAACGATTTGTGACCCCGGAGAGTATCGCTTATCGGTTGCCTTTTCGGGCTACGGTAGCCTCCGGCTCGTGGCTGACTCTGCCGTCTCCGAATGGAACCACGGGGACGGACCTTCGGCTCAACTTCTCGGCTGCCGGCCTGACGCCGGGAACCTATCCGGGTTCGCTCCGCCTGGAGTCGCCACAAGCCAATAACTCGCCAGTGACCATTCCGTTCGAGCTTCGCGTGGTACCGCGCGCGGACTCAGGGCTTCGCTACAGTATTTCGAGTACGGTCCGTACAGACAACATCCTGAGCTACTTCACGCGGGACGCCTCGAATAACCTGTATGGTTACTCGATCGTCGCCAACCGGATCTTCCGTATCACACCCTCCAACCAGGTTTCTTCGTTCCTGGGGAACGGAACGCGCGGCGCTTCACCCAACGGCACGACGACGGCTAACCTGACCCTCGATGCAGTCTGGGGAATGGCGATGGACCGTGACGGCAGCCTGGTCTTAGCGGAGGGCAGTTCGCTGCGCGCCATCCGCAGTGGCGCGATTCAGACCCTCATCGACGACACCGCCACGTTTGGCGGCGGCAATTTCCCAATCCGCTTCGGTTCGCCTCGGGCCGTCGCGGTCGATTCCTCGAATCGCGTCTACGTGGGGGCGTCGCCCGGTCTTGTTCGCCGTCTCCCCGCCGGGCAATTGGAACTCGCCTTCACGCCTCAGGCAACGGGACCCCGCCCGTTCTATTCCGACTTGGCCATCGCCGGTGACGGCACAATCTTTATCGCCGACAGCCTCGCGCACACGGTTTACCGGCTCCGCCAGGGACAGTTGACGGTTGTCGCCGGCACGGGCACGGCCGGGTTCAATGGCGATGGCCGCGCGGCCAACACCGCGCAACTCAGCCGGCCCAGTTGCGTCGACGTCGATCAGGCCGGCAACTTGCTCATCTGCGACAGCGGCAACAATCGCGTGCGCGCCGTTACGGCCGACGGCAACATCTTCACAGTCGCGGGCGGCGGCCAGACAGCTCCCGCGGTGGGCATAGCCGCGACTGAGGCCTCGCTGTCGCCCTCCGACATCGTGATCGACTCGGAAGGCAACGTGATCGTCGTGTCCTCACTGACGATCTGCCGCCTGACGGCCATCCGCACGCCGCGGCCGGAAGTCTCCAGCGGCGCTATGCGCAACGCGGCTTCCGGCGCTGAATCCGTTGCCCCCGGCAGCCTTTTTTCGCTCTACGGTGCGAACTTCGCCAACGCCAGCACCCTGGTTGGCGAATCGCCATGGCCCACTACCGCCGGAGGCGCTTCCGTTCTCGTCAATGGTACTGCCGTGCCTCTGTACTTCGTCTCGCCCAACCAGATTAACGGTCAAATCCCGTTCAACCTCGCCCCCGGCCCGGCGAGTGTCCAGGTTCGGAATGCGTCGGGCAGTTCCAATCCCATTCCCTTCGAGGTGGCCGCCACCGCACCCGGCATCCTGCAGTTTGGCGAGAACCGCGCCGTCGCCGTCAACCCCGATGGTTCGGTGAACACGGCGGACAATCCGATTGCCGCGGGCGGCATCCTGCTGGTGTACCTCACGGGCATCGGCGCAGTGGACAACCCCGTCGCTACCGGCGCGCCGGCTTCCGCGAGTCCCTTATCCCGGCCAACCGCGCCTTTCCGGATCACCGCCGGCGATCAGGAGGCGGAGGTTCTCTACCTCGGTCTGGCCCCTGGCTTCGTCGGACTGGCCCAGGCTAACATCCGAGTTCGCAATGTGTCCGGCACCGTACCGCTCACCGTTACCGTCGGCGACGTTACGTCGAATTCGCCGCTGATCTCGATTGTGGAGTAACGAGCCTGCTACTCTGGCAGGATGCTGAAGAACACCGGAAATGGGCCAGCCGCTGATGAACACGGATAAACGCCGATTGAAGACAAAGAACTAGCGGTATGCCAGAAACTTCTGGGTCATGAAAAGATAGCCCAGAGTCCCCGATCCCGTCTCGCTTCCTCCAACGAGTGGAGCGCGGAACCTGGCTGTGGCGTCGGTGCTGGACGCCTGGACACTCAAGCCGCCTACCGATTGCTGCCCATCGTTCGTAACTTCCGCCATCAGGCCCAGGATGGAGGCAGGTACGGTGAACGTTGTCGAACCCGGCGGCGCTGCGCATAGAAATGCCGTCAGGTCTACCGTTTCGTTATCGGTACTCCGGGTCACCGTCGCCGTGTAGCCTTGGATCAGTACCTGGTCTTTGGCGGCTCCGCCCGTCCACGTCACCGTGAACCCGTCGCCGCGGTTGACGCTCTGGATCTCGTCCCGGTTTGTCCATTTGATAAATGGCGGTAGCTCCACGGCGGCCTCAAAGGCGCCGACTGTCCTTCCTCCCGTCCCTTTCAACGAATAGGTCCCCGGAGCGTATTGTGCCGTCCGGCGAGCGTCCAACCAACGTCCATCCGCTTCGTAGCGCGCGCCGAAGATCCGGAGGTAATAGCTATCCCCGTCGTCCAGGGCAATGTTGTTGATGTTCGGGCCCGTTACCGCCACCCTTCCGCCGTCGTAGCTGTCGCCCGGATTCGCGTCCAGCCACGGCCAGTCCTTCCACGCCGTACACCGGCCCACCCCTACCGATTGTGGGCTGAGTATACTCGCCCGTCCTGCCGTCATGGCGTCAAAATATCCGTTCGCCAGGTGGATCTCCACCAGGGGCGCATTGAACGACGAGGGTTCCACATACACGCCTAAATTGAATTCGGCCGCCATGAACGCCTGCCCCGCATCTAACTGGTCTAACTGCTCCCGGCTGAGATAGGGATGCCGGCAAGCATCTTCGCCCGGCCCGGCAATCGCCATGGTCACCGGATTACTGGGTGATCCGTTCACCGTTACCTGAATCGCCACGCTACACCCGGTTGGCGCATCCGGCGGCAACGTGAAGTTGATCTGATCGATTCCAGGAAAGCCCGGCCATCTTCCCGCGTAGAGAACCGTCGCCGGAACGCCGCCCACCGTGACACGGATGTCCGCCTGTGCGCGGAAGTCCTCGACGCTGGGCGCAA
>JAEUQD010001013.1 GCA_016789925.1 Bryobacterales bacterium
GCCACCGTGGATGAGTCCGTGATCACGGGCGAGAGTGCTCCGGTGATCCGCGAGTCCGGCGGCGACCGCAGCGCCGTTACCGGAGGCACGCGTGTCCTCTCTGACCAGATCAGGATTAAGATCACGTCCAATCCGGGCGAAACCTTCCTCGACCGCATGATTGCGTTGGTCGAAGGCGCTGAGAGACGGAAAACCCCCAACGAGATCGCGTTGAATATTCTGATCGCCGGCCTGACCTTGATCTTTCTGCTAGCCGTCTTGACTCTTCAGCCGTTCTCTCAATACAGCGTCTCCGCCGCAGGCTCGGGGAGCGTCCCGAGTGTCGCGGTGCTGGTGTCCCTCCTCGTATGCCTGATCCCCACTACCATCGGCGGACTGCTGTCGGCCATTGGCATCGCCGGCATGGACCGCGTCATGCAACACAACGTGCTCGCGATGAGCGGCAAAGCCGTCGAGGCATCCGGAGATGTGAATACGCTCCTGCTCGACAAGACCGGGACCATCACCATCGGCAACCGTCAGGCCGTCGAGTTCCTTGTAGTCAACGGCGTCAGCCATGCGGAACTCGTGGAAGCCGCTCAGCTTTCAAGCTTGGCGGACGAGACCCCGGAGGGCCGTTCCATCGTGATTCTCGCCAAAGAGAAGTATGGATTGAGAGGTCGTGAACTTGCCCATCATGAAGCGCATTTCGTGCCGTTCTCAGCCTACACACGCATGAGTGGCGTCGACATGAATGGCGATCATCTGCGAAAAGGCGCTGTCGATTCCATCGCCCAATTCGTCAGGGAACAGGGCGGCTCCGTTCCCACGGAAATGAAGGAGATCGCCGAGCGCATCTCGCGTCAGGGTGGCACGCCGCTGGCGGTTGCCAATGGACGCCGCGCACTCGGTGTCATCAACCTCAAGGATGTCGTCAAGGGCGGCATGAAGGACCGTCTGGCCCAGTTGCGCCGCATGGGCATTCAAACCGTCATGATCACGGGCGACAACCCGCTCACTGCCGCTGCCATCGCCGCGGAGGCCGGCGTGGACAACTTCCTTGCGCAAGCGTCGCCCGCCGACAAGCTCAACTACATCAAGAAGGAACAGAGCGAAGGCCGCCTGGTGGCGATGACAGGCGATGGAACCAACGACGCGCCCGCGCTGGCTCAAGCCGATGTGGGGTTGGCGATGAATACTGGCACTATGGCCGCCAAAGAGGCCGGCAACATGGTGGACCTGGACTCGAACCCCACCAAGCTCATTGAGGTCGTGGCCATCGGAAAGCAGTTGCTCATCACGCGCGGCGCCCTGACTACCTTCTCGATCGCCAACGATGTCGCCAAGTACTTCGCCATCATTCCGGCGATGTTCATGGGCATGTACCCCGCGCTGGGAGCGCTGAATGTGATGGGGCTCCACAACCCTCAAAGCGCCGTGCTCTCGGCCGTCATCTTCAACGCGTTGATCATCATCGTCCTGGTGCCGCTGGCATTGCGTGGCGTCAAGTACCGTGCCGAATCCGCGGGCTCTCTGCTGCGGCGCAACCTGCTTGTCTATGGCTTGGGCGGAATTGTCGCACCGTTTCCCGGAATCTGGTTGATCGATCGGCTGATTCACCTGCTGCGTCTGGCATAAGGAGAGACAACGATGTGGAAACAAATGCTTCCCGGCTTACGAATGACGATTCTCCTGACAGTACTGACCGGCTTGCTCTACCCTGGCCTGGTCACCGCCATCTGCCAGAGTCTCTTCCCAGTCGCGGCGAATGGCAGCTTGATCATGCGGAATGGAAAAATCATAGGCTCGGTGCTGATTGGTCAGAATTTCTCCAGGCCGGAGTACTTTCATCCACGTCCCTCCGCCGCAGGTAACGATGGCTACGATGCATCATCGTCCGGCGGCTCCAATCTCGGCCCCACCAGCCGGAAGCTGATCGACCGGGTGAAGGCAGCGGCAGAAAAGCTACGGGCCGGGGAGACGGTGTCGGGGGCGATCCCCTCTGACCTGCTCACGACGAGCGCCAGCGGGCTCGATCCGCATATCAGCCCCGCTTCAGCTCATCTTCAAATCGCCCGCGTTGCCAAGGTTCGTGGAATGGCGGAAGCCGACCTTGCCAAACTCGTAGATCAATTCACGACGGGCCGCGACCTGGGGTTCCTGGGAGAGCCGCGAGTAAATGTTCTGCTGCTGAACCTTGCGTTGAATGACCGACAGGCCGTTAGTAAATGATCAATTACTCATACAATAAGGTCCTATGAAGTTCCGTAATATTGCTGTTTGCGCGGCTCAGGTTTTGGTTCTATGTTCCACCGGCTTCGCGCAAGGCGGTTCCGAGGCTCTTACTGCGAGGGAGAAGATGCTGCTCAACAGGATTGTGGCGCTCGAAGATCGCCTCACGGCTTTGGAGAAGCGGCTGGGTGATCCAACCGCTTCAGCCAGCATCACGGCAGTGGCGGCGACGCCTGTCACATCGTTAGCCCCCAATTCCGTCGAGTCCACAAATTCGTGGTTGAAGGATGCGACGGTCAACCTCTTCTTCGATGGCTACTACACAGGGAACACGAATCGGCCGCTTGGCCGGATCAACCTGCTGCGGGCCTACGATGTTACCGCGAACAACTTCAGCATCAACCAGACGGGACTGATCGTCGAGCGGGCAGCGGACCCCGCGGGTGGAAGACGCTGGGGATACCGGCTTGACCTTATGCACGGCCAAGCCACTGAGACCGTCCAGGGTGGCGCGCAGAACGAAAGCCGACCCCAGGTTTATCGGAGCATCTTCCAGGCTTACGGCACCTATGTGGTTCCGGCCGGCAAAGGCCTCACGGTCGACTTCGGGAAATGGGCCGGCGTGCTCGGGGGAGAGGGCAGCTACACGAAGGATCAGATCAACTACTCGCGCAGCTTTTTTTTCAACTTCCTGCCCTTTTACCACATGGGCTTTCGGACCACCTATTCGGTGAATGACAAGCTAAGCTTCACCCACTGGCTCGTGAACGGGGCTAACCAGACGGAAGATTTCAACGGCTTCAAGTCTCAGTTGGGCCAAGCGGTCATTAAACCCAGCAAGACCTTGACGTGGACGCTGAACTACTACAACGGCCGTGAGCAGCGGGATTTGGTTCCCGCACAGAATCCCGGCATCCCAACGATCCCAAGCCAGCCTGGCCTCTCGACAGTGCCCGTAATTCCCGTTCCTCGCGGCCGATTTCATGTCATCGACACCTACGCGTTCTGGAACGTAACCGGCAAGCTAACGCTGGGAGGCGAGTTCGACTACGTTGTGAACCGCGTCGAGTCCAACGGTCCGCCGCAGCGGGTCACGGGTGGAGCCGCGTATTTCCGCTACCAGTTCACACCGAAGATCTACTACGGTCAGCGCTATGTACGGCTGAACGATCACGCGGGGTTGTTCAGTGGGCTGGCGCAGAACCTGAACGACATCACCTCGACGTTCGGCTTTCGTCCTTCGGACGGTTTCGAGACCCGTGTCGAGTACCGGCGGGACTTCTCGAATAGGCTGTTCTTCCTACGAAGCGAGCCCTCGTCGCTTGCAAAGCGCCAGGACACGTTCACGCTGGGACTGCTGTGGTGGTTTGGTGGGAAGAGCGGCAGTTGGTAGAAAGGGTGGCGGATCGTGGGTGCGTGAGATGGAAAGGCGAAAACCAAGCCCGGAAGAACTGCTGAGGCGGGTGGAGGCGGAGGAGAGCCACAAACGTCGTGGCCGCCTCAAGGTATTTCTCGGGTATGCTTCCGGCGTCGGCAAGTCCTTCCGGATGCTGGACGAAGGCCGGCGCCGGAGACAGCGCGGTCAGGATGTTGTGGTTGCGGCGATCCAGCCGTCCCCGGAAACCGCGGTGGCTGAACTCCTCAAGAACTTTGAAGTAATCCCGCTCCTGTCCGACGGGGCCCTGGACGTAGTGTCTATCCTGGGACGGCACCCTGCGGTCGGCCTGATTGACGGCTTGGCCTATCGCAATCCCCCCGGCAGCCGTCATGAGCACCGCTGGCAGGATGTCGAGGACCTGCTCGCCAACGGCATCTCCGTCATCACGACAGTGAATCTACAGTACATCGCCGAGAAGCAGGCGCGAGTTGAGGAAGTCCGCGGTAAGAGCGTTGCGGACTCCGTCCCCGAGAGCTTCCTTCTCCAGGCGGATGACATCGAAGTGGTGGATGCCCCACCGGAGTACTGTCTGGATCGAACCGGGTCGGGTGCACTGGGCGTCGACTCCGACTCGCTTGCCCGCCAGTTGTCCGAACTCCGCGAGATTGCGCTGGTGCTGGCCGCTGAAGTCGTTGACGCACAGCTTGTCAATTACTTGAAGCGCCACGGCATCGAACAGTCCTATGGCGCGCAGGAACGGATTCTCGTCTGTGTTACTCCCCGCTCCAATGCCGTGCTCATGATCGGCCGCGGCCGCCGTCAGGCCGACCGGTTCCATGGTGACCTATTCGTGGCGTATGTGGAACAGCCCGATCTATCCACAGAAGACCGCTTGACGCTGGAGCGGAATCTGGCCTGCGCGCGGAAGGCAGGTGCAACGGTCACGATCCTGCAGGGTGAAGATGTTGTGGATGCTATCCTCCGGTTCGCCGCCAATGTGGGTGTCACCCAGATCTTTGTAGGGCACAGCCAGCGCATGGGCTTCCTCCAGCGGTTTCGTCCGAATCCCGTGGAACGGCTGATTCTGGAGTCAGTCGGCATCGACATTCGCGTATTCCCGCAGTCTGAGATATCAACTCGTTCTGGTCCGGTAACCTAAAACCATGCCCGCGGCGGACGGAAAACTCAAGGTCATCCTGGGGTATGCGGCGGGTGTTGGCAAAACCTTCAAAATGTTGGGCGAAGGCCAACAACTACGGGCTGCCGGCCAGGACGTCGTGATCGGTTACTTCGAGCCGCACGGCCGGGAGGATACGATCGCCAAGTCGAAAGGACTCGAAACGGTACCACGGCGAATAATCGAGTATCGCGGCCGCCCCTTCGAAGAAATGGACACCGAAGCCATCCTTGCTCGCCGCCCCAAGATCTGCCTGGTCGACGAACTGCCTCACACCAACATTCCCGGTTCGTCGCGCGCCAAGCGCTGGGAGGACGTGCTCGTATTGCTCTCGGAGGGCATCGAGGTGATCACGACAATGAATATCCAGCATCTGGAGAGCCTGAACGACCAGGTACGGCAGGTGTCCGGAGTGCAGGTTCGGGAGACGGTACCGGACTGGGTGCTGAAACGCGCCGGCGAGATCGTTCTGGTTGATCTCACGCCGGGCGCCCTGCTGAACCGTCTGGATCGAGGGGTCGTCTATTCACCGGAGAAGGCGCAGCGGGCGAAAGCGAATTTTTTCAAAGAGCCGACACTCGCGGCTCTCCGCGAAATGGCGCTCCGGCAGGTCGCACACGAAGTGGACCTTCGCCAGCCCGTGGAATCGCCAAACACTCAAAAGACGCCGGCTGGTTCCGAACACGAACGAATCCTCATCCACGTCACCGATTCTCCCAGCACCGCGGGCTTGATTCGTCGTGGACGCCGCGTCGCGGACTACCTCCGGGCGGACTGCTTCGCGGTTTCCGTAGTGCCAGGGCCCGGCCTGGAGAGCCTTCCCTCCACGCAGCGGGAGGCGCTCGAACACCATCTGGACTTTGCCCGCAAACTCCATATTGAAACCCGGATCCTCGATGCCGATGATCCGGCGGACGCGCTTGTTGGCTTCGCGCACACCAACGGCATCACCCAAATCTTTCTGGCCAAGCCACAACGGCGCAAGTTGGCTCGGAACCGGCAATTTGTGATGGATGTGATTCGGAAGGCGCGCACCATGCAGGTGACTGTTGTTGCAGACCGCCAGTCTCCGGCATGACCAGGAAGAAATGGTCGGGGCGAGAGGATTCGAACCTCCGACCTCCTGGTCCCGAACCAGGCGCTCTAGCCAGGCTGAGCCACGCCCCGACGACCTTCTT
>JAEUQD010001027.1 GCA_016789925.1 Bryobacterales bacterium
AACCTCAACTTCTTCAAGAAACGCATCGTCATGCGCCCACAGGAAGTGACGAACCATCCGGAGGTCGTCCGCCGCCTGGGCGTCGTCTCGATGAACACCGCCATTGAGGTCGACTTGGGCGGCAATGTCAATTCCACGCACGTGATGGGCCGCCAGATGATGAACGGCATTGGCGGCTCTGGCGACTTCACCCGCAACGCCTATCTGTCGATCTTCAGTTGCCCGTCGACGGCCAAGGGAGGCAAGATCTCGACGATTGTTCCGCTGGTGAGCCATATGGACCACTCGGAGCACTCCGTCCAGATTGTCGTCACCGAGCAAGGCGTCGCGGACTTACGCGGTAAGGATCCGCACCAGCGCGCCCGGCTGATCATCGACAAGTGCGCCCACCCGGACTTCAAAGACCAGTTGCGCGAGTATCTACGCCTCGTCAAGGAAGGTCACGAACCCCAGTCGCTGTCCCTGGCCTTTGCCATGCATCGCCACTACCTGACCAACGGCGACATGCGCAACATTCAGTGGGAACACTGGCGCGGACACTAGAGACTAGCGGCAGAGGGGCGGCTCGTCAGATAATGCGCATGAATGAAACGCAATTTCTGGACCGCCGCTTTGGTTGTGTGTTCCCTCTTCGGCCAGACGGAAGAGGGCGCGGTGATGCTCGACGGGAAAGAGGTGTTCCGCGTCGAAACCTCCTCGGGTACCTATGGTCCCAAGGAACGCGCTGTCATGATCAGCGAACGCCTCAAACGCGCGGCCGAGTCGTCGGAACAAGGCGTTCACATCGTTGAGTTGCCCGATTCCAGCGAACTCAGGCTGGGGAATATCCGCCTGCACGGGGTCAGAGCCGCTGATGCCGCCGCGGCCGGTATTGATCGCCAGCAACTGGCCCAGCGGTGGGCCAAGAACATCGATGAGGCCATCAAAGCCTACCGGGAGGCTCGGGACTTCGGACGCTTGGTCCGCGGCGTCGCCCTGGCGTTGCTCACAACCGTATTGATCGCCATCGTGCAGATCGGACTGTGGCGTCTCCGGAAATGGGCCGTCAGCCGTACACTTCGGGCATCGCAAGCCCGGCGCACCCGCAACCAGAATGAAGAGGACCTCTTTTCCGCCCTTCGGGTCGGGGAAGCCCTGGCAACAGTGCAGAATCTCTTCTTCTGGGCCATCACGCTGTTGCTCGCGGAAGTCTACGTGCCCATTCTGCTGGCTTTCTTTCCCGGCACGTCCGGCTGGGCCAACAAGTTGTTCGATTTGATCAAGGCGCCCCTTCTGAGGGTCAGCAGCGGTTTGGTGGATTTTCTCCCAAATGCGCTGAATCTGCTCGTGATTGCCGGAATCACCTTATATTCGCTGCGGATGACGCGCGTCTTCTTCCAGGAAATCGGCGAAGAGAAAGTACGGCTCAAGGGATTTCATGCCGATTGGGCTGAGCCAACCTACCGTTTGGTTCGCCTCGCTGTGTTGATGCTGGCCTTGGTAATGGCCTATCCCTATGTTCCCGGTTCGAATTCCGAGGCGTTCAAGGGACTCTCCATCTTTGTCGGCGTACTCCTCTCCCTGGGTTCCTCGTCGGCCATGGCGAATGGAGTCGCCGGAACGATCATCACGTATATGCGCGGCTATAAGGTGGGCGACTTCATCCAGATTGGAGACGACATGGGCGAAGTGGTCGAACAGACACTGCTCGTGACGCGCATCCGCACCATCAAGAACGTGATCATCACGATCCCGAACGGGAATGTCTTGAGCGCCCATGTTGTGAACTACAGCACGGGCGGATCCGGAAGGCCACTGATCTTGCATACCGGCATCACCATCGGCTACGACGCGCCCTGGCAGGTCATCCACCAGTTGATGGTCGACGCGGCCCTGGCAACGGAAGGCGTTCTACGCGAACCTCGCCCATTCGTGCTCCAGACTTCACTCAACGACTTCCACGTGAGCTACGAAATCAACGCCTACACGCTGGACGCTCGGAAAATGCCGGAAATTTACTCCGCATTGCACCAGAATATTCAAGACAAGTTCAACGAGGCGGGAGTCGAAATCATGTCGCCCCACTACACGGCGCTGCGCGACGGCAACACCGTGACGATCCCGGAAAATCACCGCCCAAGCGACTACGAACCGGCAGCCTTTCGAGTGAGCAACGGCAGCCATGGCCGGTAGCCGAGGCACAGTACACTGAAGTTATGCGCTTTACTCTTGTCTTAGCCGCCCTTGGTCTGTCCGCTCTCGCCTGGGCGGACTCCGAAGCAGGACTTACCTGGACTGTTCCTGCCAACTGGAAGAACCTCGGTGCGCGCACCATGCGCGTGGCCACCTATGAAGCTCCCGCCGCAACCGGTGACAAAGACCCGGCCGAGATCGCGGTCTTCTACTTCGGCCAGGGCCAGGGCGGGGGCGTCCAGGCGAATATCGACCGCTGGATTAGCCAGTTTCAGGGAACACCAGCCAATCCGCCGAAGCCGACAACCCAAATGGTGAGCGGATTGAAGGTGACGACCATTGAGCACAGCGGCACCTACATGTCGGGTTCGATGATGGGTCCGAAGACGCCCAAACCCGGCTATCACCTGGTAGGTGTGATTGTCGAGGGACCGAAAGGCAACGTATTCTTCCGCCTCACCGGGCCGGCCAAGACGGCAGCGGCGGCCAAGCCCGCCTTCAACAAGATGATCTCGTCCATCAAGAAGTAAGTAAGGAGACTCTTACCATGCGCTGGATTCTGGTTCTCTCGCTGGCCGGCACAGCTTTTGCCGTTGATTGGTCTCAGTGGCGGGGTCCTGCCCGCGATGGCAAGTCGACGGAAACCGGACTACTCCGCAAGTGGCCCGAAGCGGGTCCGCGCCAGGTCTGGAAGGCGCAGGGCCTTGGACAAGGTTACTCCTCGGTAACGATCTCGGCCGGCAAGGTATACACGCTGGGCCAGCGCGACGACACTCAGTATGTGATGGCCTTCGAAGAGGCCACGGGCAAAAAGCTGTGGGAG
>JAEUQD010000007.1 GCA_016789925.1 Bryobacterales bacterium
CAGGGAAGCGAGCGGCGTCTCGAAGCGCAGATTCAGCGGCGGATTCGTCCGCGAAGCCTGCAGGATCTGGGACAGCGGCATGGTCCAGAAGTACTCGCCATAGCCGCCCCGCAGTACAAACTTCTCGGCAATCCGGTAGGCAAACGCCAGACGGGGTCCGAAGTTATTGTTGTCGGCCCGCAAGAGCGACGACGGGAAGCCGGCGTCGTTGGCTGTCCGCCACGTCAGCCCGCGCCGCGCCCAGGAGGTCAGCACCGCCGGCGGAATCCCTTGCAGGTCCTCCATGCGGGTGCTGCCCGGAGTGAGCACCTCGAACTTGCCGGCAAGCGCGTTCAAGTCGAGGTTCACCAGCCGGTCGTATTTCTCCTTATATGGGGTCCACTTATCCCAGCGCACACCGAGATCCAGAGTCAGCCGCTGATTCACTTTCCACGAGTCGGTGACGTAGAGCCCCATCTCCTTCTGCTCAAAGTAGAAGTAGCCGCGGTTGAACTGGTTCGAGAGGTAGGTGGGGAGCCCCAGCGCCATGCTCGCCAGCCCGTCTCCGGTAAACGCCGTGGCCGTGTCGTCGGCCGGAATGTACTGCGCCGTCCAGTCGCCTGCAAAGTCGTGCGAGCCCTGCGCCTGCTGTAACTCCCGGACGTTGTTGTATTCCTGCCGGATCTTCCCGCCGAACTTCACGGTGTGGCGCCCCTTGATCCAAGTCGTGTTGGATTCGATGTTGTGGTTGGTGAGCTTCTCGTCCTTGCGGTTGTCGGCATCCCAGCCGAAGTTGTCCGTGTAGAAAGTCGGCCAGCCGTTCACCCCAAATGGATTCGGCAGACCCAACCGCTGGGCCCAGTTCGTGTTGTCGGCCAGCGTTCCGTTCGAGTTGGCCGTGCGGTGCGTGGCCAGCATCAGGTCGTGGAACAGCGTCGGCGAGAAGATATGCGTTTCGCGGATCGACACGCTGTAGATGGGGGTCTGGCCCCGCCCCGATCCGAAACCGTCGGTGGAGTCCGCCCGCGGCGCGCCGAACCGTCCCCCTGTCAACTGGTTGTACCGGTTGGACCGCGTGAATCGCCCCGAGATCGAATCCTTATCCGAAAACCGGTGGTCTACCTTCACCGAGGTGGAGTTGGTGTTGAGAATGTTCGGATAGTACTCCACCATGTTAATGCCCTGATAAGGATTCACGTTGCTTGTCGGCAGGTGGGTGATGGCTTGTACGGTTTTGTAAATGGGCGCGATGCGCGCCGCCGGAACCACGTTCCCGGCGAAAGGCGTCCGGCGTCCGTCGGCGCCCGTTGTCAATGGATCGTAGATATTGGTCTGGCGCCCGGCCGCGTCGATGATTCCGTTGAAATTGCCCGCCCACATCGCCTCGGTCGGTACGACATCCTGATAGAACGTTAACTGTCGCTGGCGGAAGGCCTCGTAGCCCACAAACCAGAACGTGTGGTTCCGGCCGTCGTAGATCTTCGGCAGATACACCGGGCCGCCTGCCGACGCGCCAAACTCGTTGCGAATCAGTTTCGCCGGCGTGTTTCCGTCCTGCCGCTGCCGCGCCCGCAGGCCGCCGAAGTTGTTCCGGTGCGTCTCGAAGGCGCTGCCATGAAATTCATTGGTGCCCGACTTGGTCACCAGTTCGATGTTTGCCGGACGCGAGAACTGCGCTGACGATCCTGTCGTCTCAATCCGGAACTCCTGAATCGTATCCAAACCCGGAGAAACGCGGTTGATGCCACCGCCGAAACGGTCGACGATCGATACGCCATCCAGCATCATTTCCGCTGAACCCACCTTCAATCCGTTGATCCGGGGGTTGCCGCCTCCTTCCACGCCCGCTGTCAGGTTGAACAGCGTCGTGACCGACCGCCCGTTCAGCGGCAGTTGCCGGATTCGGAGAAAGTCCTTCACGTCCCCGATCGCCGCGCCTTCGGTAGCAATCACCGGCGCGGCGTCGGCCACCTCCAGTACGGTGTCCACCGTGCCGACTTCCATCTTTGGGTCGATTGTGGCGGTCTGCCCGACCTCCAGACGCGCGGTGGCCTCCCATTTCTTGAAGCCCGGCGCCTGCACGACCAGACGGTAGTCGCCCGGCGGCAGGCTCGGCAGATAGTAGTAACCAAGCTCAGTAGCGGTGGTCGCACGAACCGCCTGAGTGTCAACGTTCGTCAAGGTAACTTGGGCCGCGGGTACGACCGCGCCGGTGCTGTCCTGCACCGTCCCCTTAAAGACACCGGTTCCCGTTTGCGCAGATAGCAATACGGCAAGTAAGAGCAAAGATACAACTAGCCTCATATATTGGTCCCCACTAGCCCCACTCTATTCCTGAGGGACCTTGAATTCAAGGCTAATCAGATCTGATGTTCGTTAACTAACTTTCACCAATTCGCCGCGGCTGTCTCGAGTCGCGAATCTTGACCAGCATCTTCCCCGTATTCGCGCCTTGCAGCATGGCGATGAAGGCCGCGGGCATCTGCTCGATGCCGTGGAAGAATTGCTCACGGTACTTCAACTGGCCGCTCCGAACCCATTCAGCCATCTGCCGCAGCCCCTCGCCGTAGCGGTCGGCGAAGTCGAACACCAGGAATCCCCGGGCCATCAACCGCCGGATGACGAAGTGAAACAGCAGCCGCGGACCCTGCTCCGCCTTCTCCGCGTTGTACTGCGAAATCTGGCCGCAGATCGAGATTCGCCCAAACAGGTTCATCCGCCCGATGACGGCGTCGGTAATCGGGCCCCCGACGTTATCGAAATAGATGTCGATCCCGTCGGGACACAGTTCGTCGAGCTTGCCCGCCAGGTCTGCCGTTGTCTTGTAGTTGAACGCGGCGTCGAACCCCAGTTCCTCCACCAGCCAACGGCATTTTTCGTCCGACCCTGCAATCCCCACCACCCGGCAGCCCTTGATCCTGCCAATCTGGCCGACCAGCGAGCCAACCGCCCCGGCGGCACCGGAGACGAGGACGGTCTCGCCGGCTTTGGGGTTGGCGACATCGAGCAAGCCGAAGTAAGCGGTCAGGCCAGGCATACCCAACACGCCCAAGGCAGTGGACACGGGGGCGAGCGCCGGGTCCACCTTGCGATAGCCTGCGCCGTCGGTGACAGCGTGGCTCTGCCAACCGGTCATCCCCTCGACGATGTCTCCCACCTGGAACTTAGGGTTCTTGGACGCGATCACCCGGCCCACGCCGCCGCCCTCCATGAGACCGCCGACGTCGACCGGCTTGGCATAGGACGGTCCGGCTTTCACGCGGCCCCGCATATAGGGGTCGACGGACAGGTACAGGGTCTCGAGCAGAAACTGCCCGTCTGTGGGTTCCGGGACCGGACCGGTCTCCAGACGAAAATCCGATTCCTTGGGCATACCGACGGGCCGGGATGCCAGCATCCAACGGGAACGAAGTGACATGACTACTGGGTAAGATACAACGTGACGCGGCCACTCTCCTGCCCGCCCACCTCAAGGTGAAACTCAGCGGGTCCGACGTTGACGATGTCGGGCACCTGAATCTCGACTACGTAGAAGCCGATATAGCCGGGAGCGAGCGTTGCCCGCAGCACTTCCACGGGGACCCGATCGACATATGCCTTGACCGGTGCCACCACCCGCGGTGCGTTTTCCAGCGGGGCGGCCAAACCGGTGGGCCATTCGGGACTCACCGCGCCTAACCCGGTAACGAGCACCTGGAGCCGGGTACCGGCACGGGCGGGCGTCATCGCATCCAACAGAATGCCGCGATCGGCATCCAGCGCCATCGGGGCGCCGTCGCGGTCGACAAAGATCGCCGGCGCGGTGGCCTGGAGCGCCATGCGAATGTCGCGCCGGGTAATCGCGCCATCACCGCCGGCACCCATCAGGGCAAGAGATAGGGATGTACCGCTCACCCCAAACGGCACTTGAATCTGGGACTCGGCGTCTCCGGCCGCCAGCACCGGGATTTCGATCTGTCCGGCGCGCGCCGAGGCGACTCGGGTGCCGACGACGCTCAACAAGGTTCCGGGCGCGGCGGGACGGTTGGCGAAATCGGCGGCGTTCACAACGCGCGGGTCACGGAACCGGTGCGGCGCAATCGCTCCATACACGCCATAGCCTTCCAGGGCGACGTAAAGCTGGTGCCCACCTTCGTCCAGTTTGACGTCGACGGCCGACGCCTTTGGCAACCCCGGAATTAACTGCCACGGCCCGACCGGTCCTGCTCTCGTCAGGTCAGCCACGGTCTGCGCCAAACCACTCGCGGTGGCCGCATATACAGTTCCTGATCCGAGGTCGGCAGTCACACCGGAAACTCGCCCGGCGGGCAGGTTGCCGGTGATGTCTTCCCAGAAGATGCCGCCGTTGACGGTCCGGGCCACGCGCGCTCCCGGTCCGCTGAGAGCCGCCAGAGCAACCCGGGGCTCGCTGGGTGCAACGAACAAAGCAAGAACATCGCCCGAATCGGGAAGTGTGAAAGGCCGCCAGGTGCGTCCCTGATCCGAGGAGGCATAGAGACGTCCACCGCGGCTGCCCGCGTACACCCATTCCGCTCCAGTGGCTACTGATACGATCTCCGTATTCAATACGTCACCCAACGTACGCCGCAACGCCAGTTCGGCGTTGGAGAGCGTGGGCTCGGTGGGAATCCATCCGATACGCCGGCCGGGTTGCCAGATGGCCTCGCCTTCCGTCAGCGCAATCCGGGCGACACTGCCTGGCCCGGGAACCGACCAGATCTTGCGCGCGGGGAGGTTCGGCAGGCTGTCGTTCAAGCCGGCCCACGAAAGCCCACCGTCCAGCGAGCGCCAAACACCGGCCAAGGTCGCCACCGCGATCTCCTCGGGGTCGCGCGGCGACACTGCGAGATCGGTGAGTGCCTCACCCAGGATGGAGCGGCCCCGGAAGCGCGACAGGTTCTCCCAACTGCGCCCTTCATCGGAAGATCGGTAGACCGCCGTTCCGAAGGCGTACAGAATCGGGGAGGAGGCCCGATTCGTGGCGCGCAGTTGAGCGCCGCGCTCGGGCTTGGTCTCTGCGACGGCCGTCCCGGGTTCCGGCGGGGCTCCCGACCCTTCGGCCCAGCTTTCAAAATCTACCGTGGCAAACACGCGGCCAGCCGCAGTACGCAGATACAGGGTAGCCCCGTCGGGCGAATACCAGACCCGCTCCACAGGACCGGAAGCGAGCCCAGCCAGCCCGGCATCGAGCACGCGGTTGCCGACCGGACGCCACTCCACGCTCTGGCCGAAGCCAAAGCCGCAGAGCAAAAGCGTCGCGGCTGCGCGCGTAAACCGGTGCATGAGTCCTGTAGCCATTCTATCGTCCTAACGCCTCACCCACTGTATAGGTAGGTGTAAGGGACGATTCTTCGCAGCAAATCGTTCCCGGGAAAGCCCAACCTGTGTCACAGCGACTCACCCTGGGCAGGTTGCCCCATTCGACAGGTACGTATTTTCAACAATTTCGACACGATTTGCCTAATGGTCAGCAAGTTGCTCACCGATATTTGGTGATAGACTGAAGCTTCGAGTACATCGAAGCCCGGGAGAGGAAATGACGCGGCGTCCGCAGCAACGGTGGTCCACGTGGGTGGTGTGTGCCGCCATCACAGTTGCCGCCGCATGGGCGCAGCAACCTGGTGGCACGGCCCCGGCCAACGTTGCCGCGCGGTTACTCACGATGGAGGGGCAAGTCTCGGTGTTGCGCGACAACGTCGCCTGGGCGCTCAAGGCCGGCGATTCCGTGACACCCCGCCAGCAGATCGTTACCGGGCCGGACGGCCACGCGCTGTTCCAGGTGAACGATGGCAGCACGTTCCAGGTATTCCCCAATTCCCGCGTGGTTTTCCGGAGCACATATAACTGGCAGGAACTGGTAGATGTCTGGATCGGCAGGATCAAAGTACACATCCAGCGCTGGGGGGGCCAACCGAATCCGGCGCGCATCCATACTCCGACGGCCGTGATTGCGGTTCGTGGCACCACGTTCGACATCGTGGTCGACGAGGACGACAGCACTCTAGTTTCGGTCGAAGAAGGCCAGGTGGCCGTGAGGCATCGCTTACTGCTCAACGAGAACCCGCGAGTTCTCAATGGGGGTGAGCAGTTGCGTGTCTACAAGAACATACCGCTGGCGAAGTCGAAGCTCGATAAGAGCGGGCTGTTTGAGCGAGGGGCCAATGCGGTGGCCGAAGCCTTCTACACGATCATGACCCGCGGCCCGCGCGTGGGCGGCGGGGGCGGTCCCGTTCCAGGGGGCGGCGGCTCGGCTCCGCTACCGGGCGATACGGAAGCGCCTGCTCCACCCCCACCACCTCCTCCCCCACCTCCCCCGCCGCCCAACGACTAGCCGCGGGTGCGTGAGACACTGGGGAAGGAGCGTTCTAAAGCAGTGAAGCACCACGTTGTCTACTTCCTTTTCCCTTTCCTCTTGCAGGCCCAGGGTGGCCTGACTCCCGCTTGGGAAGTGCAGAAAACGCTCGATGCCCTGGTGGCCCAGACCCGCCGGCTGGCGCCCATGATGGAAGAAGTGAAAGTCAAGGAATGGGTGGCTAAGGGCGCGCCGGAAGGGTACCTGGAGCAGCTTCAGGCGGTCCGCAACCAGATCAACTATCTGGTCCAGACGACACAGGGTCTCAAGGCCCACCCGGACCGCATGGCCGACACCGTCG
This sequence comes from Bryobacterales bacterium, assembly GCA_016789925.1. GTDB lineage: Bacteria > Acidobacteriota > Terriglobia > Bryobacterales > Bryobacteraceae > JADLDI01. The sequence goes on from JAEUQD010000007.1 coordinate 6,633, forward strand.
AGACGTATCTCCGCTTGCAGTCGCTCGAGTCGCTCCTGGACTCCCTGAGCCAGGGCGTCCGCCGCTATCAAAACCCCGCGCTGGCCGACCTGCTCCAGGGCATGATTGTCGAAAACGATGCCAACCGCCAGCAGCTACGGACGTACATGGTCGAATTGATCTCGAACAAGGAAGCGGAATTGAAGATCATGAACGAAGAGGCACAGCGTTGCCGCGGGATGCTGATCCGCCAGCCTCCTCCGCCTAAGCCTAAGGCGGCCGCTCCGAAACCCGCCGAAGCCGCTAAGCCCAACTAGGATCTTACTCGCCATGAACCCCACTACCCCCACTCCGGTGACACCACAGTATACGTGTAGTATCTGCGGTGAACCCTCGACCGACATCTGCCACTACTGCACGAAGGACGCCTGCGCCAACCATATTTGTAAGAAATGCCAGTTTTGTAGCGACTGCTGCCACTGCGAAGTCCCGCTGGACGAACACGAAGAGAGTTCCGCACCTCCATTGGTGTAAGGCGTCGCTACCCCAGCTTGTAGGGCGGGCGGTAGTCGTAGCGGAGCCACTTGTTGGCCGTTGCGTTGTTGGTAAAGCGTTCCGCCTTCGCATCCCACTCCAGAAAGCTGCGCGCTCGCAAGGCGACCGCACCGATCAGGACGGCCGACGTCGAGAGGTGCCCGGTGAGGATATCGCAATTGCACTTGGCGCGGCTTTTCACGCAGTCGAGGAAGTTGCGGGCATGGAAGGCCGTGTCGGCACTGCCCTTCACGGTGCGAGGCTCGATGTGAGCGCGGCGGGGTCCACGCTCCATGGCCCGCTCTTGGTCGCGATGCAACGGGGTGCGCACCGGGCGGGGTGTATCTTTGACCATTTCCGGAACCACCTCCCAGCGATTGCCGTGAAGGTACATCGTGCCCTTGGTACCGCGGATCTCCATTTCGGCGTTCTGGGCATTGGCGGGAGCGGCGTTGGCGTTGTACTGCGAGAAGTTGACCATCGTCCCACCGTCGAACTCCCACAGGACTTCCAGCGTGTCAGGGATCTCGCGGTTGTCCTGCATGGCGTATTTGCCGCCCATGGCCACCACAGCTTTGGGCGCGTCCTTGCCCAGGGACCAGCGCAGCATATCCATGTAGTGAACGCCGAAGTTGGTCAGTTGGCCGCCCGAATAGTCGTAGAACCAGCGGAAGTTGTAGTACATGCGGTTCGAGTTGTAGGGCACTTTGGGCGCGGGACCCAGCCAGCGATCCCACTCTTCCGGATCGGGCGGAGGACCCGCCGGGGGATTGCCGATGCCCGCGGGCCACTCGTTCATGACATGGAAGCCCTTGGCTACCGTCACATGGCCCAAGCCGCCGTTGCGGACGAACTCCGCCGCCTCCTGAAAGAGCTTCCCTGAGCGCCGGTGGATGCCTACCTGGGTAACCCTTGCCGTCTTTGCGGCCACTTCCACCATTCGCCGGCCTTCCCAGACGGTAAGGGACAGGGGCTTTTCCACGTACACATCCTTACCGGCATGGCAGGCGTCGACAAACATCAGCGCGTGCCAGTGGTCAGGTGTGGCGATGGCCACGGCGTCGATGTCTTTCTGCTCGAGCAGCTTGCGATAGTCCTTGTAGCGCGTGGGCGTACCGCGGCTCTTCTTCACGGCAAGGTCCAGGTAGTCGTCCTTGAGGTCGCAGACAGCGACAGTCTGCTGATCGCCGTGTTCAAGGAATCCGTCGTGAACCTGGTCGCCGCGGTTGCCCAGTCCGACATACCCCATGCGGACACGGTCGTTAGCGCCGAAAATTCGTTGATAGCTGGCGGCGGTCGCCAAGGCAGCGGAAGAAAAGGTGCGGCGGCTGAGGTTGTCCATCTTAAGGTCATCCTTTCATCGAGTCGAAACGCTCATCGGCTACTCTGGAGTTTATGAGCAAAGCCGTGCTCAAGGCCCTCTTTATTATGGCCATTATTTCAGCACAATCATACCCCCGTATCCTGGTTCACGGGCATCGCGGCGCGCGGGCCGTCAAGCCGGAGAACACGCTGCCCGCGTTTGAATACGCCATTGCGGCCGGCGTCGACGTGCTGGAGTTGGATCTGGCGGTGACGCGCGACAACGTACTGGTGGCGTCGCATGACCCGGCGCTGCCGGAAGCGACGTGCCAGGGGCCGGCGGGCGCGACCCGGGTGATCCGGGAGATGACGATCGAGCAGCTAAAGCGTTGGGATTGCGGCGCGCGTGCGAACCCCGATTTTCCGAAGCAGCAGGCGGCGCCGGGCACGCGCGTGCCGACGCTGGACGAGGTGTTGCAACTGGCCAGCCGGGGGGCGTTCGAGTTCAACATCGAAACTAAAATCTCTCCGGACAAGCCACACTTGACCCCGTCGCCCGAGGAGTTCGCGCGGCTGCTGGTGGAGGCCATTCGCCGTAACAAGCTGGAGTCGCGGGTGATCATCCAGTCGTTCGATTTCCGAACCTTGGTGGCGGCGGCAAAGCTCGCGCCGGAGATTCGGCGGGCCGCCCTCTACGCGGGTATTCCACGTGACCTGGTGGCGTTGACCCGCGAGGCCAAGGCGACGATGTCGTCACCCCATTACCGGCTGGTCAGTCAAGAGAGTGTCAGGGCCCTGCACGAGGCGAAGTTTCCAGTCGTGCCCTGGACGGCCAACGACGAGGCCGTGTGGGACCGGCTAGTGGCGGCGGGAGTCGACGCGATTATTACGGACGACCCGGCCGCGCTGATCGGCTATCTGAAACAGCGCAAGCTGCGTTAGTGGCCGGTTTACGCCAGCAGACCCGGCAGCGGACCCGTGCTGTCCGCAAACCGCTCCACCGGCGTCCCGAACGCGTCCAGCATCGACACATACAGATTCGCCAGCGGACTGTCCACCGAGTAACTCAAGTGCTGCCCCGTCGCTATCCGGCCGCCCGCGCGCCCGCCCAGCAGAATCGGCAGATTGTGCGGATCGTGCCGGTCCCCGTCGCGCAAACCCGACCCGAACAGCACCATCGAGTTATCCAGAATCGACTGCTCGCCTTCCTTCATATCCCGCAGCTTCCGCAGCAGATACGCATACTGCGCCACGTGCCACTTGTTGATCAACTGGTACTGCCGCAGGTTGTCGGCGTCCTTCATGTGGTGCGACAGGTTGTGGTGCCCGCCCTTCACGCCCTCCAGGAACGAGAAGCTCGTATTGCTCACCTCGTTGCCGAACATGAACGTCGCAATCCGCGTCGTGTCGCTTTGAAACGCCAGCGCAATCGTGTCCAGCATCAGTTTCACGTGCTCGGCGTGCTCCTTCGGAATCCCCGCCGGCTTCTCCGCCGGATTCAACGCCACCCGCGGCTTCCACGACAATTCCTCCGGACGGCTCGCCCGCTCCAGCCGCTCTTCCAGCGACCGCACCACCGTCAGATACTCGTCCAGCCGGTGCTTATCCGCCGCCCCCAGGGAATCCCGTAACTCCCGCGCATCTTCCAGCACCCGGTCCAGCAGCAGCACGTCCTGCTTCGCCGTGTCTCCCTGCGGACCGCTTGCCCGGAACAGCCGCTCAAACACCAGGCGTGGATTAATCTCCCGCGCCAGCGGCGTATTCGGGCCGCTCCAGGCGACGTGCGATCCGTACACGCGGGTGTAGCCGACGTTCTTGTCCACTCCAGTGCTTACCGGCGAAATCCCGAGTTCGAGCGACGGCAGCGGTGTCTGCCTGCCCACCTGCTTCGCCGCCACCTGGTCCATCGACACGCCGTTGCAGTTGATATCGACGCCCAGCGTCTTCGTGATCGTCGTGCACGTCAGAAACCCCGAGATCTTGACGTAATGCCCTTCGCCCCCGCGGCTACCCTGGTTCCACAGGTTGGTCAGCACGACGATCTCGTCCTTCAGATCGCGCAACGGCTCCAGCGACGGTGACAACTCGAAGTCCCGGCCCGTCTTCGCCGGCGTCCACATGTCCGGGTGCACGCCGTTCGGCATGTAGAGCACGGCCATGCGCTTGGGATTCGTCCCGTCCAAGCGAGCCGCCTGCGCCCGAGGCATCATTGCCTCCAGCCAAGGCAGCCCGAGGGCCGCGCCGGCTCCGCGCAGCAGGGTTCTCCGGGAAAGGGGATAGCGCCGTTACTTCATGGGTTGTTCCTAATTTAACTTGGATGACAGCTTCACCGCCGGCTGATACCGGAACGGCACGCTTAGCACCACTTCTGTGATCAGCGTGTGTGCCGAGTAATTGGTCTGCCTCACCCGCCCCGCGATGTGGTCCACCGTGCACTGGTCTTCCAGCGTCAACCCGCGGCCCAACGCGTACGCCAGCATCTTCGTCGTCAGGTTCCGGATAA
>JAEUQD010000008.1 GCA_016789925.1 Bryobacterales bacterium
AGCAGAAAGAAAAACGTGACGAAGTAACCCGCACGGTGGATCTGTTCGCGGAGTTCGGGGTTCATGTCGGTGGGAAGGAAGTGAAAGCCGAACACCCAGGCGAGGACCGCCGGGGCCACGCCGAAGGTGATGCAATCGGCGAGGGAATCCAACTCGCGCCCGAATTCGGAAGTGGTGCCGGTCATGCGGGCGATGCGGCCGTCGAGCCCATCGAGGAACACGGCGACGCCGATCATCACCGAGGCGGCCGCCAGGTGGGGGTTGGCGCCCACGTGGCCCGCGCTTTCGAGAAGAGCGCCTTCAAACGCCTTGACGATCGCCAGGAAGCCGAGAAACAGGTTGCCCGCCGTAAACATGGTGGGCAAGGCGTAGGCCGCGCGGCGGGGACGCCGTTCGGGTGACTTGGGGTCGATCAACTTCTCCCGTAACTTGGTCACGCTTTCCTCCGCGCGATAATCGTGGTGGCGGCCCAGACTCGTTCGCCGGGATTGACGAGCACATCCCACTCGGGTCCGAAGAGGACATCCATGCGGGAGCCGAATTGCATCAGGCCGATGCGTTCACCCATCGCGACCTTGTCGCCTTTCTTTTTCCAGAAAACGACGCGGCGGGCCACGAGGCCGGCAATCTGTTTGAATACGAGTTCGACGCCATCGTCTCCACGAACTGTGACGATGTTCTGCTCATTTTGTTCCGAAGCTTCTTCGCGGCTGGCCACGAGAAACTTGCCCGGGCGGTATTCGAAGGCGGTGATAACACCGGCGATGGGGGTGCGATTGACGTGAACGTCGAGGGGGCTGAGAAAGATGCTGAGGCGGATCCGGCCGCGCTCGATCTTTACCGCGACGACCTTGCCGTCTGCCGGCGACACAGCATGGGGGCCCTCGGGCGCCACCCGCTCAGGATCCCGGAAGAACCATAAACAGAACGCCGCCAAGACCAGCAGAGGGATGCTGAAGACGGGACGTGTGTAGTAGCTCACCACGAAGCTTCCCGCGACCAGCGCGAGAGCGTAATAGATACCAGTTGCAACCATTGGCACAAAGCGACCGCGCCTGTTATTTTCGCACGAGGCACGATGCCTAACCTTTTTCCCGGTCTTTCGTCCATCGAACACACGGAACAATTCAACGGTTCCAAACGTAATCAGAACAACCGAGCGTGAGCCAGGATGGGCGCGGGATGCGCTAAGGGGAAACGCGCTTTTCATGAATTGACGAAGCGAGGTTTTCCGGATGTTGTGCAGAGTTTTGTTCGCCATGGTTTTGGCTTTGGCTCCCGGTTTTGCGAGCCAGGGCGATTCGTTGGAACACAAGCTGCGGACGGCAAACGAACACCGGCAACGCGGCCGGTTCAGTGAGGCGATGCAACTATACGGCGAGGCGTTGAGCGAGGCGGAAGCGCTCGGTGAGCGGGATCTCATGCTGGCCAAGACGCTCAACAACGTGGGCGTGATGCGATTCACTCTCGGCCAGTACGCCCAGGCTGAACCCCTTTACCGGCGTGCACTTGCAATCTGGGAAAAAGTAGGGGGCGATCAGGATCCGGGCCTGGCCAGTTGTCTGAACAACCTGGGAGAGTTGTATCGCGGCATGGGGCGGTTTGCCGAGGCGGAGAAGATGTACCAGCGAGCCCTGGATCTGCGCGAAGCGGCGGTCCACCGCGCGCCGGCCGACCTGGCGACGACGCTCAACAGCCTGGGCGTCGTGCAGCAGATGAAGGGCAATCTGGAGAGCGCGGAATCGTCGTTTCTGCGCGCACTCAAGCTCCAGGAGGAGCATTTGGGCATGGATAGCCCGCGGACGGCGGCCTCTCTCAACAACCTGGCTCAGGTGTATCGTCTTCAACGGCGGTTTAGTGAGGCGGAAAAGCTGTACTTGCAGTCACTGGCCATCAAGCAACGCGCGCTCGGCAATGAACATCCGGATTTGTCGGCGACGTTGAATAACTACGCGGCGATGCTCGCGGACCAAGGCGATGTGCAAACGGCTGAGAAGTATTACCGCGAGGCGCTGGCGATCCGTGAGAAGGCGCTGGGGCCGGAGCATCCGTCGGTAGCCGTGTCGCTCAACAACCTGGCGGCACTGCTCCGTTCCGTGCAGCGCTACGCAGAGTCAGAAGAGTTGTTGCAGCGGGCGCTGCCGATCTTTGAGAAATCGCTGGGCGCGGAACATCCGAATGTCGGCGCGGCATTGAGCAACCTGGCCGATTTGCGGGTATACACGAAGCGCTATGCGGAGGCGGAGCCGCTGTTCCGGCGGGCGCTCGAGATCGCGGAGAAGCAGGACGTTCCGGACAACCTGGATGTCGCGACAATTGTGCAGAACCTGGGGTCGCTGTTCTTGCGGCAGCAGAAATACCGGGGCGCGGAACAGTTCTTCACGCGGGCGCTGGCGGTGCGGGAGAAGAAGTTGGGGCCGGCGCACGCGTCGGTGGCGGACCTGCAAAACCTGCTAGGCCAGGCGGTGCAGGCGCAAGGACGCGTGACCGAAGCGGCCGGGTATTACCGGAAAGCGGCCGGCGTGTACGAACAAGCGCTGGGCGTCTCGCATCCGAGCACAACATCGACCCTGGCGGCCTACGCGGCGACGCTGCGGCAGGCCAAGCGCGAGGACGAAGCGGAGGCGGTGGAAAAGCGCCTGCGCACGGTGAAGAATTAACTTAAGCTAAGCGAGTTTGCGGCGAACCGGGCATGAGACCCGATGCGATCAGGTCAACCGTGGTCGCCATCCTGTGGTCAACCTGCTGGGTCCCAAGGGCAATTGTGCGGCACGAGCGTCGATCCTGCGCATCGCGCCTCAAATATCGGCTTTCGCTTCCACTGCTCGACGAACTCGGCGTCATCCAACAGATCACCGGCGAAGGTGGCTCGCCGGAGGTGCCGCCGCTCCGCTTCATCTTCTGGGCGGTCTAGCAGTTGCCGCCAGCGATCGGCACCGCCTACCGCGCGCCAGAAAGCCAGATCGAGCAATGCGAATTCGTCGCGCCGCTCAGGGGCGCCCACGCGTTCGACCAGCGGTGCTCCTTCCCGCGCTCCAACACGCCACAGGCCACAATCCGCAACTCCCGAGACATACACCCCGTTAGTGCCTTCCTTTCTCCACGTTTACGCCTGGGGCGCAGCAAGGTTGTTGGGATGAGCGGCTGCAAAGACGAGTGAGAGACGGGGTCTTCTTTTTGAAATAGCAAAAAAGCTATGATATTAGAGCCCGCAATGGCGTGGACGGTTGAAACCTTGAACGATGTTGTAGACGAGGAGCTTGATGCCCTTCCGGCAGACATGCTGGCTCGTTTTCATCACATCGGCCGAATGATTGAGGAGTTCGGACTGGATCGTGTTGGGGAACCGCATGTAAAGCGTATTCGTGGTGCGCTCTGGGAAATGAGGATGCGCGGCAAGGATGGCATTTCGCGGGCGCTCTACGTCACGGCCATCGGCCAGCGGGTTGTCGTGGTGCGGGTTTTTGTCAAGAAGACGCAGAAGACGCCAAGTCGAGAGATCGAGCTGGCCTTGAAGCGAGCAAAGGAGATTTCGTGATGACCAAACTGAACGACCTCCACAAGAAATGGATGAAGAGCAAGGAATACCGCAAGGCGCATGAGGATCTCGCGCCGGAGTTCGCTTTGTCCCGCGCGTTGATTCAGGCTCGTGTCTCAGCCGGCCTCACCCAGGAGGAACTTGCTAAGCGCATGGCGACGACGCAATCGGTCATCGCCCGTCTGGAAAGCGGACGAACGCGGCCTTCCACGCAAACCCTGGAACGCCTTGCCGCCGCGACGAATACGCGGCTCATCATCACCTTCGAGCCGGCGACCGTACGGTCTTAGTGGGAATTTCAGACCCACCGTTCGACCGGATAACTTCGATTTGGAATCAAGGAAAGCAATGCTGTTGCCGGCAAGCTGTTGGGCGATCTGCTCGATTGGGCTGAACCGAAAGGGGCGCAGTACGAAGTCTGCCGCCTGATCGTTAATCGGTTGCTTGGTGGCAGT
>JAEUQD010000021.1 GCA_016789925.1 Bryobacterales bacterium
GTAATGACTCCACTGGCGGTTTGACCGGCCAGACTTCCATTCAGCAGCACGGCGGCTGCAAACAAAAAGGCGCTCTGGCGCATCAGGTGCATGACCCCTCCTTCGAACCTTCAGATGGTGGACCTCTGAGTAGGAGCAGTATACATCTCTTGGAGGGGGCCGTGGGTCCGGATTGGCGTGAAGACGCGTTAATCGGGCGTTTCTTGACGAATAACGAGGCTGTTCATACAATCGGGAGCAATTCGGGTGAGCGACTCCCCTAGGGATGCAAGACGAACGGCTCCGGGAAATCGAGGATTATTACCATGCCGCCCGCGCGCTGCCGGTGGGCCAGCGGTCCGGATTTCTCGACAGTGTCTGCCAGGGAGATGACGTACTACGAGCTGAGATAGAGTCGTTGCTGGAGGCCGAATGCCAGGCCGCCGGGTTTCTGGGTGAGGCCGAGCGGCAGGCGCAGATCGAGGATGCAGCCCGGTCGGTGGCGGAACGTCCCGGCGATACGATCGGACAATACGAGATCTTGCGCCTGCTGGGGGAAGGTGGCGCCGGGCAAGTGTATCTGGCCAAGGACACGCGGTTGGACCGGCAGGTGGCGTTGAAGTTTCTCAGAGCCTCCAGTGACGGGGACCGGAACTGGATTCGCTTTGTGCGCGAAGCGCGAACGGTATCGGCGCTCAATCACCCGAACATCATCACGCTGCACGACATTCACGAGGCCGGGACCCAGCAGTTCCTGGCAATGGAATATGTGGATGGATGCACGCTCCGGGAGGTTCTCAAGCAAGGCCGCCTGGAATTGCCGCGGGCGCTGGACATTGGGATTCAGATTGTGGCGGCGTTGGAGGCGGCGCACCGGGCGGGCGTGGTGCACCGCGATTTGAAGCCGGACAACATCATGGTGCGCGCCGATGGACTGGTGAAGGTGGTGGACTTTGGGCTTGCCCGCGTGTACGGCAACGTCATGAAGGAACTGACGCTGCACACCGAGAGCGGCTTGTTGGTGGGGACGCCGCGCTACATGTCGCCGGAGCAGGCGAAAGGGGCGCCCGCCGGCGAACGGAGCGATATCTTCAGCCTGGGCGTGATTCTGTACGAGATGTGCTCGGGAGAGCATCCCTTTCCGGGAGCTACAGGGGCGGAACTATTCTCGGATCTATTGACCCGGCAGCCGCCACCGCTGGCCGCTCGCGAAGGCATCCCCAAAGAACTGGATGAGGCGATCGGGAAAGCGCTAGCCAAGGAGCCGGCGGGCCGGTGGGCGGACGCGGAAGAGTTTGGCCAACGACTGAGACAGATTCGAAGCGAGTTGCCGCGCTTGCTGCGGAAGAAGCGATCCAGAACAATCGCCGCGGGGGCGCTGGGCATGTTTGCGGTGTCCGCAATCGCCGCTATGATTTGGGTTGGTGTTGGAAGCCGGACGCCGCTACCGTCGCCGCAGATTGTGCCGGTGACCGCGACGCCCGGACAGAAGGATTTCGCGGCGATTTCGCCGGATGGGAGCCGGATCGCTTTTTCGTGGGTGGGTGAAGAGGCGGGCGCGCGGCGGGAGCAGGCGCGCGAGCGCGACATCTACGTGCAGGTGGTTGGGGCGGGAACACCGCTGCGGCTGACGCGCAGCGGCGAAGACGATATGCTTCCGGCGTGGTCGCCCGACGGCCGGGAGATCGCTTTTATCCGGCGCCGGGATGCGGATCACGCGATTTATGTGGTTCCGGCCCTGGGCGGCGCAGAGAGAAAAATCTGCGACTCCGGCGTTGGGGTTGCGTGGTCGCCGGATGGGAAACTCCTGGCGATCTCGACTCAGCCGTCCGGGGGTGAAACCAGCGGTATCGCTCTTTGGTCGCTGGAGACGGGACAGGTGGAAGTGCTGACGCGACCGAAGCCGGCCTCCGACAGCCTGCCCGCCTTTTCACCCGATGGGCGCAGGCTGGCCTTTGTGCGTAGTTTCGCGTTCGCCTCGCGCGAGGTGTTCGTGATGAATAGAGACGGGTCCGGGCAAAAGCAACTCACGTTCGACAAGCGTGCCACGTTCGGGGTGACGTGGACGGGCGATGGGGAGGAAGTTGTGTTTTCGTCCAACCGGAGGGCGGGTGAGAGCCTCTGGCGAATCCCGGCCGAGGGAGGTTCGCCACAACGCTTGATTGTCGGGCAAACCGCTTTCTACCCCGCGGTTTCGCGGGATGGAACCAAGCTGGCCTTTACCGAGTCGTATGCCGACACCAACATCTACCTGTATTCAGGGCCCGACTTCAGCCGCGTGCGGCCACGGGGAGTAGTACTGTCGAGCCGGGAAGATCACAGCCCGCACGTTTCCGCGGATGGGAAGAAACTGGTATTCGTCTCGAAACGCACAGGGACCGAGGAGATCTGGACGAGTAATATCGACGGCAGCGGGGTCCGGCAGGTGACCACGATGAATGGCCCTGCCACGGGGAGTCCACGCTGGTCCCCGGACGGGACCAGGATTGTGTTTGACTCGCGAGCCGCGGGCAATGGAGACGTGTATATCATCGATGCCGCCGGAGGGACACCAAGGCGGTTGACGATGGAAGGAACGAACGAATTTGTTCCGGCCTGGTCGCAGGATGGAATGTGGGTCTACTTCGCGTCGAACCGGGCGAATGGTAAGGGCAACATCTGGAAGATGCCGGTAGCCGGGGGCGAGCCCGTGCAGGTGACGAAGAATGGCGGGTTTGAAGGGTTCGAGTCGGGCGATGGGCGGACGTTTTACTTCAGCAAGGGCGGAGGAACGTACGGTCTGTGGTCGATACCCGCAAAGGGCGGCGAAGAAACGGCCGTGCCGGAACTGGCGCGGGCGGGCTTCTGGCGGGCGTGGTGCGTGACGCGGCAGGGGGTCTGGTATGTAACTCGCGAGGAGTTGCCGCGGCAGGAGTTACGGTTCTTCCGCTTTGCCACCCGGCGGACACGGACGGTAGCTGAGTTGGAAAAAGACCCGCCTTGGTTGAACTCGGGACTTTCCGTCGCGCTGGATGGGACAGCGTTCGTCTATGCGCAGTTGGATCAGGCGGTGGACGACATTATGTTGATTGAGAATTTCCGCTGATTCGACGGGCTTGATCACGTGCGGACTTTGTCGAGGAGGCGGCGCATGCCTTGGAGCCAGCGGGGGTAGTCGGCGGCTTTGCGGCGGAAGTATTCGGCGACTTCGGGGTGAGGGAGGATCAGAAAGTCTTCGGCGGCGAGGCCGTTGACGACGGTTTCGGCGACGGCTTCCGGGGGGATGGCGGCGTTGACCATCCAGTCACGGTAGGGCCCTTCCACATCGAGGACCATTTGGGTGCGAACAAATTCGGGGCAGAGGGCGGAGACTCTAAGACCCTCGGCGGCGTGAGTGACGGCAAGCCATTCGGCGAGGCTGAGGGCGGCGTGTTTGGTGACGGCGTAAGGGGCGGCGCCTGGGGCGGTGAGGAGTCCGGCGGCGGAGACGGTGAGCAAGAGGTAGCCGTGGCCCTGGCGGCGGAGTTCCGGCAGGTAGGCCCGGGCTATATAGACGTGGGACATGAGGTTGACGCGCCAGATGCGGTCCCATTCGGGGTCCGGGACTTCGACGCCGCCGGAGACGAGGATGCCTGCGTTGGAACAGATGAGGTCGAGGCGTCCGAAGCGGTCGACGGTTTGGCCGATGAGGAATTGAATGTCGGATTCGGACGACACGTCAGCGGGAATGGGGACACCGCCGCAGGAGGCGGCGGCCTGGGAAAGCGCGGCGCCGGCGAGGTCGGAGAGGACAAGCCCGGCGGGCTGCTCGATCGCGAAGCGTTGGGCGAGAGCAAGGCCAATGCCGCGGGCGGCGCCCGTGATGAGGATAACAGCACCTGAGAGTTGCACTGGAATTTCTTGTATCATGAGCGGCAGGAGGAAGGTGAGGGTGATCGCCGTGCGGGTGGCGTGTCTGTGCCTGCTCGTGAGCGGGCTGGGACGGGCGCAGGCGCAGTTCGGGGGCGTGGTTGTTTCGTCGACGCAGACGCCGGTAGTGGGTGCGCGCGTTCTGCTGAAAAGGGGCGAAGGGCCGGCGATCGCGGCGTTCACCGACGCACAAGGACGGTTCCAAATTTCGCTGGCGTCGGCAGGCCGGTATTTGGTGACGGTGGAGCGGGAGGGGTATTTCCCGATTCGCGAGCAGGCGGTGGAAATCGTACCAGGGCAAGGCGCGACGCTGGTGCTCGAGCCCGTGCGGGAGATCCGGGAATCGATTGAAGTATCGGCCGCGCCGGTGGGGGTGGACATGGCGACGACGGCGTCGCAGCAGGGGGTGACTGCGAATGAGATCGCAAACATTCCGTACCCGAACACAAACGATTTCCGGCAGGCGCTGCGGGTGATTCCGGGCGTGGTGCGGGATAACCGGGGCGGGCTGCACATCAACGGCGGGGCGGAAGACCAGGTGATGTACACGCTCAATGGGTTTAACGTGACCGATCCGCTGACCGGGCGG
>JAEUQD010000039.1 GCA_016789925.1 Bryobacterales bacterium
AAGGCCATTTTGTTTCGCAAAGCGTTGATATAACTGGAGATCGTGGAGCGCGCTGACGGCGTGCTCCTCTCCGAAATGGACATCCTGGAGGAGTTGGAGGCGCTGGAGGCGTTCGAGTTCGCGGAGGTTGGTGCGGTAGGAGCCTTCGAAGCGAAGGTAGTAGCGCTGGAAGAGGGCGACTAGTTTTTGGGTGTCGGGGTTGCCGAGGGGGTCGGCGCCGTCGATGCTCGCCATGACCTGGTTTTCGAGTTTGAGACAGCGTTGCATGTTCCAGGCGGCGTTGACGAGGCGCTGGACGGTGAGGTCCTGGAGGAAGCCGACGGGCTGGAGGGAGTCGAGGAGTTGTTCGCGGAGGGCCTCGTACTCGGGGCGGTCGGCTTCGGTGACGACCGGATGGAGGTTGGTGAGACCATGACGCATGGCATTGCGCGACGACGCGGCCTTGCCTGCAGAAGTGGTGGGTCCAGACTGATTCGGCATGGAAAAAATCCTTTCCAATAGAAAATGAAAAAGGACCAGGGTGTCGCGCCCCTTTGCTTGGTGGGGCAAGACACACTAGTCCTTTCTATTTGGGAGTGTATCAGGGTTGGCTATCAGATGTCAAGAGAAAAAGATGCTGTTAGCTCGCTGTGGGGTGATTTCGTTTGGCAGGCGATTGAAAGGATGGGGCTTGGACGTCAACTGCCGTTAAACTGCCGTTAGAGCAAGCACCCGGCAAGGCCGCGCTCACGGGACGCCGGATGTCAGGCGGGGATAGGCCGGCGTAACCGGATCGGGCACCGGCTTCTCGCGCACTTTCTTCTCAAGCCACGCCAGCGCCGCCTCCAACTGCGCATCTTTGCCGTTGAATGTCGCGTGTGGCAGGTTGTCGACGACGATATCCGGATCCACGCCGTGGCCTTCGATCAGCCATTTGCCGTCGGCGAATACGCCCGTCTCCCCAGCACTCGCCACCCCTTGATCGGCGAGTCGGTTCGAATTCGTCAGCCAGATCTCACCGCCCCACGTCCGTTTGCCGATCACCGGACCCAGACCCAACCGGCGGAAGCCTTCCGTGAAAGCCTCGCCGTCGGACGCCGTCCGCTCATCGCACAGCACGACGATGTGTCCACGGAACGCGAATTGCATATTCGTATATGGGTGCGAAACACGGGGCTTCCACCAGAACCACGATCGGCGCAGGAGCTTCGCGAGGATCCACGGATCGATATTGCCGCCGTTGTTGTGGCGGACGTCGATAATCAAACCCTGGCGATCATGCACCGGATAGAAGTGTTCGGTGAACGCATCCATGTCCCGCGGACCCATCGCGCGGAGATGCAGATAACCGAAGCGTCCGGCTGAGGCCTTCTCCACCGCCACGCGCCGCGTGTACTCCCATTCGTGATATCGAAGGTCGAATTCCTGCGTCACCGGTATCGGCTTGACGATCACCTCACGCGTTTCCGACTTTCCCTGAGGACGCACCCGCAGCAGAGTTTGCTTGCCCGCGCGATTCCGCAGCAACTCGCCAACATCGGCCGACGCCAGCACGTCGCGCCCGTCGACGGCGAGAATCACGTCACCCGGTTGCACATGCTCCTTCGCGAGTGGCGAACGCAATTCCGGATGATCCGGATCGTTCGAGTAGACGTGCTCCACGACGTAGCCGCCTTGCGCGGCGTCCCGCGCGAGACGCGCTCCCAGCGAAGCAATGTTGATCTGATCGGCCCCGCGCCGCAAGTCACCACCGCTGACGCTCGAGTGCATGGCCGAAAGCTCGCTGACCATCTGCGCAATCAAATCGTTTAACTCCGCTCGATCGCGTACTCGCGTCACGAAGGGCAGGTATCGATCCTGCACCGCCCGCCAGTTCACGCCATGCATGCCGCGGTCGTAGAAGTAGTCGCGATGCAGGCGCCAGGCGTCCAGGAAGAGCTCGCGATACTCCTCGCGCGGCACAATCGGAAATGTCCAGCCAGTGAGGTCGACCTTGGCGTCGGTTAATGCTTTCGGTACCTTCAGATCCTTCACGGTGGCGTCGGCGATATAGAATTCGTTCTGCTTCCGGAGCAGCATCTTCTTGCCGTCGCCCGAAACTTCGTAGTCGCGCACACCCAGGGCGATGGTTTCCGGTTTGTTGTCGGGCTTGTTGCTGATCTCCAGGCATTCGAGCGCCGTCTTCGCCGGATCGAACCGGTCGCGAGAGAGCCAGCACAACCGCTTGCCCACCACGCGCAAGCCAGCCAAATTGCCTGCCGGCGCCGGGACTTCTTCCAGTCGGCCTGCCAGACCCGTCAACTCAATCTCGATCTTGAGCTTGGTCTCGTCTTTCTTTTCCGGTTCCTTCTTGTCGAGTTCGGTGGCCGGATCAAACGGGAACTTTTCGCCCGGCTTCAACGCAAGTGCGAAGATCTTGCCCGTCTTGTCATAAAACGGATCGGGCGCGCGCGGCCCCCACGGGGCAATTACGCCTGTGCGCAGTGCACGGTCGGAAACGAAATAGAGCCACTTGCCATCCGCGCTCCAGGCGGGGTTCGCCGTATTGAATCGGTCGGTTGTCGCGGCCGTCGTCACGCCGGTTTCCACGTTATAAAGATGCAGAACTTCGAACAGATTCCGCGCCGACTTCGTGTACGCGAGCCACCGCGAATCCGGCGACCAGCGCACCTCGAACATCGGTCTCGAGTTGCCCCCACTCTCCGCGTTGGCAATCTTCTTCTGCTGCCTGGTCGCGACCTCGAGCATCCACAACTGGCCATCCTTGTCCTGGTGCGCGATCCACCTGCCATCGGGCGACGGCTGAGCCTCCCAACGCAGCACCTTGCCATCGCTGGTCAACTGCCGCGGAGGACCGTTGCCATTCGCTGCGAGCAGCCACAGCTCAACTTCGCCGCTCTGCGTTGAGAGCGTCAACAGGTTCTTGCCATCCGGCATCGCAATGGCGTCACGATAACGCGCCGGCTTCATCGCCGTGGCCTCCACGAAACGCCCGGACTTGGCCGGCGCCACGAACACTTTCCCGCGATTGAGCAGAATGAGCTCGTTACCGGACCAGCTCAGATGCCCCGTGATATCGTACTCGCCTGGCTTCACCCAGCGCTCGCGCAACTGCTCGAAATCGCTCGGCAGTTCGATGTCGAGCAGCGTGTCTTTGCCGGATGCGATGTCCAACACATGCAGATCCGCACCGCGCTGATACGCGATACGGCCTTCACTCAACGTTGGCGAGGCGCAATCCAATCCGCCATGCTTCGTATGCTGACGCAGTGTGCGGCCATTCTCGTCCATCGACCAGATGTTCATCGTGCCATCGCGATCGCTCAGGAAGTAGATGCGGCCTTTCCATGCCATCGCCTCACGGCTGGTGCCGGCGTAGTCCGCCGTCAATGGAACGGCTTCCGCCAATCCCGGCGCCCACTTCCAGAGATTCTGCGCGAGACCACCCTTGTAGCGTTTTGCGTTGGTGCCGCCGGGCGCGGGCAGGCGTGTGAAGAAGAGGGTTCCGCCGGAGTAGACGCCTTGCGACGCCTGACTCAGCGGGATCACTTGAATCCGATTGTCCTGACCGATCGTCGCCAGTTGCGTGTTCGGCAGCGTAGAAAATCGGGTCGTGGCATACAGAATCTTGCCGTCAGGAGTCCAACCGGCGGCGTTCGCCACTCCACCGTCATACGTGCGGCGTTGCGGCAATCCACCCGAGGCGGGCATTGTATAGACTTCTGTCGGACCCTCGTAATTGGCCGAAAAAGCCAGTGTCCGTCCATCGGGGGAGAACGACGGCCGCGACTCGCTGCCGAGATGCGTGGTGAGCCGGCGGGCTGGTCCCCCACTGAGTGTGGTCTGCCAGAGGTCGCCCTCCGCGACGAACACAAGAGTGTTGCCGTGTAGTGCCGGTTGACGGTAATAGCCGCGATTCTCCTGGGCCAATCCAGTGAGAGTAACTAGCGTCACGAGAACGGGGAGGCGCATTGCCACATTCTAGCTATAGCTAAGTTAGAGCAGGGTTCCCCGCAAAATCGCGCTGGCGATCGTAAAGTAGATCACCAGTCCGGAAACATCCACGAGGGTCGCAACGAAGGGCGCGGACGCGCTCGCC
>JAEUQD010000083.1 GCA_016789925.1 Bryobacterales bacterium
TCCGAATCCCTTCCCTGAGCCTTTGATTCTGGGCGCGAACAGTCTGTTGCTCGACAACCAGGATTTCGCCGTGACCCAGTTGACGCCTACCAAGCCATTCGCCTTTGAGCCGTTCTTCATGCAGACGAAGTACCGCTTCATAGAAGGCTATGCGGGCAACGACACGGTCCGCGGATGGCGTGAATACGACAGCATCTATCATTCCGTGTTTGCCTGTATGCGGGGCAGCCGCGGGTACCCGAAGGGGACTCCCTACAGCACGGCTCCGGAGGGACTGCTGCTCCGTCCTTCGATTCCCAACGACGAAATGTTCGATGCCGACGGCACCTATGGCCCGAAGGCAAATTTCAAAATCTCACTCCGCGAGTTGCCCGAGCATGGGCGTTTTCGAGTTACCGTCACGGCCGCGAAGTACGACGACGGGTTACTGCTGGAGAAATCGGACACGCCGGCGGTAGGGACGGCAGTAGTGGCGCAGCAACCCAGGGCGCGCCAAACGGTACAGATCCCGCAGGCTGGTGTGTACCAGGTGGACGTCTATACGGCAAAACGTCGTGCGCCGCGGATGGATGTTCCGCTCTCGCGGCTGAGCGTAGGGCTCGCCGGTTCGTGGCGATTGAATGGAACCGCCGGTGTGGGTGCGCGGCTGGAAGGCGCAACCCGCTATGTCGTATCGCCGTTTGGCCAGGCGGTATCCCTGACCGGAGAAAAAGCTGGCGTTCTGATTCCCCGCACCGAAGCGATGAACGTGGGCGAGGGTGACTTCACCGTGTCTGCCTGGATTCGTCCGCGCAAGTTACAGCGGGCGGGCATTGTCAGCCTGGGCGCCTATAGCTGGACGCACGGTTGGTTTCTCGACATGCCGGACGACAAAGGGTCGCTGCGGTTGGAGACGACGGCACCCGACACGCAGTCCAATGGCGCAGTGACCTCGCCGCGCGGCATGCTGCGAGAAAACACGTGGCAGCACGTGGCGGCTGTTGTCCGCCGAGGTAAGAATGAGACGCGGCTGTATGTGAACGGCTATGCCGTCGCGAAAGGAACGATCAACGAGGCAAACCTGGATAACCCGAAAATGAATCTCCAGTTCGGCCGTATCGGAACCGCGCAGCCGTTCCATGGCGAATTGGATGAGGTGCGCCTGTACCGCCGTGCCCTGACGGAAGGTGAGTTACAGGGATTAGTGCAGCCGGGGTTGCGCTTTGCGCAGCCACCCCCCGAGACGCCACCGGATTTGACTCTTCAGTTAGGCGGGCGTCAGTTGACAGCGACACTGCATCAGCCGGCGTTTGCCGCGCTGAGGTTGGACGCGGGTCCTCTGGTGGTGGAGGCAAGCCATAACGGCGTGACGGAACTGGACCGTGTCGTGCTGACGCCACTGGAGTCCGGCAACGACGTCGCACGGAGGTTCATGGCGTTTGAGAAAAGGTCGCCACGGCTAGGCGTGCATCTGGGGCTTCGCAGGGATTGCGGTTCGACCTTCGCGCGAGTCGGAACGGTGCGGACGGTGAACGGCACGGCGCACGAACGCTTTGTGTTTGAGGGGGCCATCCGAAACTATCCGAGTCCCGATGTCGAGAAGGACAATGTGAACTATCTCGCCGGGATTCGCGAGATTGCGATTCGCAGTGAATATACCGATGGGCGCGACATGCCGCGATTGGCCATCAAGTCCGTCGAGTTTGAAGGTCCGTACTATGAGGAGTGGCCGCCCAAGTCGCACCGGAACATCTTCGTGGACTTCGACCGGAAAGGCGATACGAATGCGTACGCCCGGCACATCGTCCGCAACTTCGCCACGCGAGCCTACCGGCGTCCGATCAGTTCTACGGAAGAACAGACGCTGATGGCCGTCTTCGAGAAGTCGTTCCAGCGCAGCGGGAAATTCCAGGACAGCGTCAAGGACGCGCTGCAAGTCGTTCTGACTTCGCCACAGTTCCTGTTTCTCGTCGAAAAGAGCAGTTCGCCGGGTCCAGAGCCGCTGGACGATTACGAACTGGCGTCGAAGTTATCGTATTTTCTGTGGAACGGTCCGCCGGATAAGAAGACGCTGGAACTGGCCTCGGCGGGCACGCTACCGAAACATCTGGATGCCGAAGTGGAACGCATGGTGGCGGACCGGCGGTTCGGAGAGTTCGTGCGCGAGTTCGCCCAGCAGTGGCTGAGTCTGGACAAGTTCAGCGTGTTGGAGCCGGACCGCGCGCGGTATCCGGCGTTGACGCGCGACGCCCGCACGCACCTGCGCCAGGAGCCGGTTGAGTTCTTGCACTATCTGATTCGCAATAACCTGCCGGTGCGGCATCTGATTGATTCTGACTTCGTCGTAGCCAACGAAGCCGTTGCGAGTTACTACGACTTAGGCGGCAAGACCGAGAGTGGGTTCCAGTTTGTCGCCATTCCACACAGGCGGCGCGAGTTGGGTGGCGTATTGACCCAGGCGGCGATCATGGCCGGGTTGTCGGATGGGCGAGAATCGAATCCAGTAAAGCGCGGAGCCTGGCTGGCGCGGAAGATCGTGTCGGAGCCGCCCGATGATCCACCGCCCAACGTCCCTACCCTGCCCGAGGATACCCAGAAGCTGACGCTGCGGCAGCGAATCGAGAAGCACCGCAGCCAGCCCGGCTGCGTACAGTGCCACCTGAAGATCGATCCCTGGGGCGTGGCCTTTGAGGAGTTCGACGCGGGCGGCCGTTTGAAAAAGGAAGCGGCGGATGCGCGGTCGACTCTGCCGGACGGCGCGCACGTCAACGGTATTCAAGACTTGAAACGCTACCTGGGCGACGACCGCATCGACCAGGTGGCCTTCAGCGTTCTGAAGCACCTGGCGACCTACGCGACCGGCCGCAGCCTCACCTACTACGAAACCGGGCAGTTGAAGAAGGATGCTTTGCAGTTGCGTGCCGGCGGCTACCGGATGAAGGATATGGTGCGGTTTGTGGTGAACCACAAATTGTTCCTCGAAAAATAGTAGAATTCAGTAGCGTTCTTAAACTGGAGAGACACCCGTATATGACAACTCCCGTACGAATCGACCGCCGCGCTTTTCTCAAAGGAATTGGCGGCGCCACGCTGGCCCTGCCTGTGCTCGACGCGATGGGCGCGGAAGTCACCAACCAGATGCCCCGCCGTTTCTGCGCACTCTACACCGCGAACGGAATGTCGCTGCCGAAGGACGAGCACGGCCTCAGTGACTGGCATTGGTTCCCAACGGCCGAGCGCAACGGGCAGTTTGTCTTTGGGAAATCGACCGAGCCGCTGAGTCCCTTCCGCAAGCAATTGAGCTTCATGGGCGGCTTGTATCATCCGAGCGGTCCCAAGGCGGACCCGCATACCTGCTCGGATATGTGGCTGACGGGCGCGCCGCTGCATAACCCCAAGCCAGGCACTTACAATTCCGTCGGCCTGGACCAGGTGATCGCGCTGCACACGAAGCAGTATTGCCGCCAGCCTTCCCTCGTGTTGTCGATCGACGCCGGCACCGGGTTCCTGTCCCGCACCGGCACCATCTCCTACAGCCTCGAAGGAAGGCCAATTCCAGCCGAGAACAACCCCCGCCGCATCTTCAACCGGCTATTCCGTGGGGACCGGGAGTCCCTGCAATCGGAACGCGAGAAGTTGCAGCGGCGCATCAAACTGGTGGACGCGGTGGCCGAAAGCGCACGGTCGCTCGATAAGCAGTTGGGCCACTCTGACCGCGAGCGCATGGATCAGTACCTCACTTCGTTGAACGAAATGGAATCGCGCTTGATCGCCTCCGAGCGCTGGATCGACATTCCGATCAAGAAGCAGGACTATTCGCATCTCAACCTGGATGCCACCTCCGAAGGCGAGCCGGCCGAATACTACCGCACCATGTTCGACCTGATCGCGCTCGCCTTTGACGCCGACATCACGCGGTCTGTAGCGTTCATGCTGAACCGCGAAGACGGCATGGGCATCAGCGACACCTTCCCGCTCAAACTGGGCCTGACGAAAACACACCACAACCTCTCCCATGCGGGCGACAAAGAAGGCCAGTTACAGTTCGCCAAGTACGACCTGTTCCTCAGCCAGCAGTTGGCGCAATTCTTCCAACGGCTCAATAGTTATCAGGACCGCAATGGGACGGTGCTCGATAACACGATCGTGTTATTCGGCAGCGGCGCGAGCACGACGCACAATCCCCGCAACCTGCCGACCCTGATTGCCGGCGGCGCAAACCTCGGCCTCAAACACGGCGCCTACTGGCGCAATGGCGAGACTCGCATGGCCAACGTCTATCTCAGCATTCTGCGGTCCATGGGCATCGAGCAGGAATCGTTCGCCGACAGCACCGGCACGGTGAGCAATTCGATCTTCTCCAAGGCTTAGGGTCCCGTCCCAATCAGAACTAGGTCCCGTCCCCCTTTCCCCCAACGTCTTCAGGTGTAAGAATGGTGGCCGGCTGGGTACGGTTGACAAGCCCGGCCGACGGCGGCAGTCCTCTGACGGGTAACCCTGCCGCTGGGAAAGAAAGGACCGAGATTCATGAGATATGCCCTGATCGCTGGTGTAATTTCCGCGATTCTCCTGGCCGGTTGTGGCAACAAAGCCGCCGAACTGAATCGCGTACTCGATGCCGAACATGCCGCCATGAAGGCGCAACATGAGTTGTTGCAGGCGAGCCATGACAAGATGCAGGCCGGACATGAGGCGATGAAAGCCGGACACGCTGCCCTCACCAAGAAAGGCAAGGTGCTCAGCGCCCACGCTGAAATCGTCGCCCGCCACGAGGCTCTGGTGAAGAAACACGAGGAGACTATCGCCGCCCATAAGTCCGTCGTGACCCGCCACGAAGAACTGGAGAAGAAGCACCTGGAGGGGAAGGCCACTGCACAGGAAGTTACCGCCGATCACAAGACGATGAAGGCGGAACACGAACAGATGGTTGCGGAGCATGACAAGATGCAGTCCGAACACGACTCAATCATGGCTGAGCATCAGAAGCTCACCGCGGACCACGCCCCCAAAGGCAAAGCGAAATAGGACTCTGCTGGGTTCCGTGCGCTTCTAATTCGTGTAGGGCTTGTCAAATTCGAGGCAACGCTCGGAAGCAGACTGGGCAATCTCGAAAAACTCGCCAGTCGGATAAGGCCAGAGCCGTTTGATCTGTCTGGACCGCCGGAGGGTTGGGATCACCCAGTCGGGCTCGCCAACGGGAGAAAAAAGCCAGACGGCCTCGACCAGAATACCGGGAATGCGGACCACTCTGAGTTCGTACTCTTGACTTTTCCACTGCTCCATCCGCTCGACGATGTGGACCGACTGAATGGCATTGGTGATCAGAGGGTCGCGCAGCAGACTGATCATGCGGGGTTGTCCGCCGGTGGCGGCTTCGGCGACGTCGGCGGCGGCCGGGCCGCCTGACGCTTCGCCGCCGTCGACGAGAAATCGCCAGCCCGCTGGCTTCGCGGCAGCGAGTCCGCCTTTCTGAATGATGTCCTCAATCTGAAGCGAGAACACCTTGAGCGCTAGCCAGGCCTCCGGCGGGAGAGACAGCAGCGGATCTCGCGGAGACGTGTATTCGCGAAGACCTTTCAGGAGAGCGGCAGTCACCTCCGGTGGCGGCACGGGTCGATTGACAGGCATCGGGAACGACCTTTCTTAACTCGACAGCAGATAGGTGTGGGTCCACCGGCCGCCGCCATTCGCGACTTCGCCATTCTGATACGCGAGGACGAAGTCGTCATAATTCCAGCGGCCGCTGGGAAACAGAGGGTCGGCTACATCAACGTGGGGAACGCCCGAGACTGACAACCAGTAGCCGTGGATGGCGACGAAGTGCCCACCGCCCCCAAGCCACCCGATGCGGACGCACACGGGACGGCCGGCATCGATTTCCGAGCGAATTTCCGCGAAATCCAGCGGGCGCTCCAGCCGCGAGTGCCGATGGCCGACCCTGTTCAACGCATCGGCCAGACTCGTGGCCCGGTTACAGGGACCCGAGTCCGCGCAACACTCGCGGTTAAACACAAGTCCGGCCACCGTGCATTGGTTCAGAGTACTACTGGGAGCGAAATATTGGTCCACGGCGACCGACACGGCGGCCCAACACCATAGCTCCTCGAGTTGCTTCGGCATCTGGAACGCCATGGCTTCCTAGCTGACCCCCTCCGTCGCGGTCTTGTCGCCGGAGCCACCTCCACGCTCATCGGACGCGGCCCTGCCCGCGCCCATCACAATGATGGGTCCGAAATTGATCACAATTCCCGCGCCCGGCGCGCCGCCACCAGTATCCAGTTTGTCACCGGAGCCGCCGCCCGTATCCAACTTGTCGCCCGAACCGCCCCCGCCATCGCCGAGTACCCGCGTTCCTTCCGCAATCGAGGCGCCAAGCTGACGGCCAATCCCACCAGCCACCTCGAGGTTCGGGGGCCTGCTTACCTGAGGGGGAGGCGGGATTTGGACGGTGGAGGAAGCGCCCGGTTCGATGCGCTGGGTCACGGTGACCGCGCCGGCGCTGAACGTGATCTTGTATTCGATGACCATAAGATCTCCTTTTTCTATCTGAGCTGGGCCCACAATTGTTGAAAGCGCGAATCGGCCGACAAATCCGCCAAATCGGGGAAACGGCTGATGTCGGCCAGCAGACCCGGCGGCGATGCCCGCAGCACGGCGAGCGAATCGTCGCGGCGGCCAAGGGCCTCGTAGGTGGCGACGGCCATCCAACGGGCATCGATATCCTTCGGGGCTAGTTGAAGAGCTTGTGCCACTTCGGATTCTGCGCGCGCCCGATCGCCAAGGCGGGCCAGGAGGTAGGCCAGACAAGCCCGCACATAGCCATTGCGCGGGTTCTTCCGTACCTCGGCTTCGGCGGGAGTGAGTCCGCGCCGGTTGGCCCGCAGCGATTCTGCCGGCAAGCCCGTTCGCCGGTAGGCGATTCCCAGATTGATCCACCAAAGATATTTCTCCGGCCACCGGGCCAGCGCACTCTCGATGAAAGGGATGGCCTCGCGGTCCCGTCGCTGGTTCATGAGAACGACACCGAGAGTGTTGAGGGCGGTCGGCGTTTCCCCAAGAGAAAGTGAGCGGCGCAGTTCAGTCTCGGCTTCGGCGAAGCGGCCGAGGTTGTTGTAGACCGAGCCCAGGACAAAGTGTGCCGACGGCTCGTCCGGCACCAAGTCCGTCGTCGCCAGAAAATGCTTGGCCGCTTCCTCATAATTGGCGCGCTGGTTGTAGAAGTTGCCCAGGGCCTGATGATTGCGGTGGTGCGTCGGATCCAGTTCCACGGCCCTCTGGTAGGCCGCCAGAGCGAGTTCCATCTGGTTGTTGGCCTCGTAGGCCATGCCGAGGCGCCGGTGGGCATCGGCGCTGCCCGGTTCAAGTTCGATGGCCCTCAGATATTTTGCGGCCGCCTGTTCGTACCAGCCCGAGTCAGCCAGCACAAGCCCTCCCACCCGGTGCACCTCCGCCAAGTCGGGATTGCGGCGTTCGGCTTGACGAATCGACTCGCTGGTCCGCTCCAGCCAGGTTGGATCGTTCAGTAGTTTGTATTTCCACCACTGGCCTTCCGCGAGCGCGGCGTAGGTCAGCGGCGAGTCTGGGTCGAGTGCGACGGCGCGCTCAAGCAAGGGGATCGCGGCATCGACGCCGGAATTACGGCGAAGCAAAGCCAGGCCGGTATTGTAGTCGTGGCGGGCGGCCTCGCTGACCCGGGCATTCTGCACCAGCGGCGGTAAGCGCAGCGTGCCGGTCACCATTCCGGCGAGAGCGACGGGAAGATAGGGGACATCGCCCGGTCCGTAGGAGGCTCTCCACTCGCGGGCGTCCACTTGGGACCGCGTATCGGTGAGGTAGGCGTGCATCACCAACCCGTCCCGTTCGCGGGCGAGCGTCCCGCGCAGGACATGGGTGGCCCCGAGAACGTCGCGCGCCTGCCCGGCGCTCGTGATGTTCCTGTGCAAAACCTCGGTGAGCGGGATGACGGTGAGCTTGGCGCGCGCACCCCCTTCCAGGCGGTCGAGTTGTCCGGCCACCTGCCGCGACAGCGCACCCGCAAATGGAGCGGTGTCTTTGCTGAAGGCCAGCGGAAGCAGGGCCAGACGGACGGACTCCTGAGGCGTCGTCGCCCACCGGTAGGTCCCCACCGCGGAGCCAACCGTCAGAATGACGGCCGCGGCGGCAACCGCTACCCACCGGCGGGTGATCGGAAACAGCGACCGGGCGATTTGATCGGCGTTCGCGAACCGGCGCCCGGGCTCCGCATGAAGGCATCGCGCCACCGTTCGGTCCCAGTTCCGCAGCGTCAGAAAATGCGGCCAGACGTGGCGCGGTCTCCCCGACGGCCGCAGTTCTCTGAGGATGATCCCGAGCGCATAAATATCGGAAGCCGCCGACGGTTTGACGCCCTTCCACAACTCCGGCGCCATGTAGTTGGGTGTGCCGGCCAGCGGACCCGAGGGCATCGTCCACTGCGACGACTCGGGCTTGCGGGCAAGGCCGAAGTCGGTGATCACGGCCCGAACGACCCCTTCGGCTGGCCGCGTGACGATGACGTTGGAGGTCTTCAGGTCGCCATGAATCACCTGCCGGCGGTGCGCTTCCGCCAGCCCGGCACAGAGTTGCCGCGCGATGGCCCCCGCTTCACTCGCCGGCAGCGGACCGGCTTGGAGCAGGTCCGACAGCGTCTGCCCATCCAGAAACTCCATCGTGAGGAAGTCGACTTCCCCGTGCGGTGTCGAGGTCGTATGAATCTCGAAGATCTTGCAGACATTGGGATGGCTGACTTCACTCGCGTTTCGCACTTCAGGCGGCAGCCGCTTGGTGAATCCGGCCTTGGCGCACTTGAGGGCAATCCGCCGGTCGAGCTTTTCGTCGCGCGCTTCATAGACGATACCCATTCCGCCCTGGGCCACTTCGCGGAGGATCCGGAAACGGCCATGGAGGATTTCGCCGGGTTCGAACAAACCGTCGAGGGGCAGCCGCGGGCAGAACGGGTCCAGCAGAAACCCGCCCATCCGCCGTTCTGCCTGCACGTAGCCCCAGACTTCCTCAAAAAGCCCGATATCGCCGGCGCATGCCGCCCGGAGATGAGTTTCGCACTCGTCCATCGGA
>JAEUQD010000090.1 GCA_016789925.1 Bryobacterales bacterium
TGGCCGTGTCGACTACGACCAAGCCATGAGGGTTGAATCCGCCATGCAGCGCGACCACCACCTTGCCATCAGGGGAGGGCAGTAGGTTGAGCAGCATATCCTCGGTAGGGATCGCTTTGCCCAACGGCGTGATCCGCCAGCCATTGGGAAGGAAGTAGCCGTCCGAGGTCGGCTTGGGGAGTTGGGCAAACAGGGAGAGGGCCAAAAAGAAAATCGCGCCGCGCATATCCGTCAAGGATATCGCGGCGCGATTGCAGAAAGATGAATCGGAGTCAGAACGCGCGGCTGGGGCGGTAGCCTGGGCGGGCGCGGATCCGGTATTTCTTGGCGGCGTCGGAAACGATGTCGACCGAAATCTTGCGGAAGCCCTCGTTGTTGTTGGCCTGCGGATAGTAGGTGATCGTGTAGGAGTTGCCGAGGGATTCGCGGATCGACTCGAACGCTTCCACCTGCTTCTGCCATGTTTTCGCGAAGAAGACCTGGCCGCCGGTCCGCTGCGAGATGCGGCGGAAGACCTGGGATGACACGGGGTCCTTGCTCACGTCGGCGGTGGAAATCACGTAGATCGGGATGCCTTCGTCTTCGGCGACGGCGCGAACGTCATCCGGGGCCACCATGCTGGCGTTATCGGGGCCGTTGGAAAACACAATTACTACTTTGCGACCGGGAACTTTGGAGGCGTCGCGGAGGGCGAGCAACAGGGCGTTGTAGAGCGCAGCATCGTCTCCGGCGACGGCTTTACGCAGTCCGAAAATGGCCTGATTCCGGTCGCGCGTGAGAGAAGCGGCGCGCGAAAGATTGCGCGAGAACGTATAGACCGCGACCGAGTCGGCACGGTCGAGGCCGCGGATGAAGTCCGCGATGGCGTCGGAAGCGTAGACAAAGCCCCGGTACATGTAATTGGAGGTATCAAAAAGGACGAAGACGTTGGTGCCGACAAAGGCGTCGGTGCGGGGATCCGGCGCGTCGGGCGGATTCTCGGTGCCCGGGGTGATGAGGGGGCGGCTGGTGCCGTCGTCAAGGACCTGGACCGGAGGCCGGTTGCCCTCGCCAAAGGTATTAATCTTCTGGGCGATCCCATCCTCGGTTACGCGAAAGTCTTTCGGCTTGAGGCCCGTGATGTAGCGCCCTTTGCTATCGGTGACAGTGAAGCTGAGCACCACCATGTCGACCTTGACCCGGAAAACAGGGCGCTCTTCTTCCTGCGGCTGCTGGGCCCGCAACCGGGACACCGGCAGCCAGAGGAGGGCGCCGGCGACAGCCGCCGCCGTTAGACTAAGACTGGCCCGAACAGAACTACGCATGAAAACCCTCCGTAAGACAATTATTCACCGGCGGCGCGAACAGCGCCAGCCGGGCGGCGTTCGGCAGCACGAACGTCGTCTCCGATAACCCGCAAAGATCGTAGCAAAGCCGGCCAGTCTTCGAGGTGAGTGGCAAAGATGCGTTCCACGGTTTTCTGCGTCCACTCGGGGATGGCCAGGTTGAGGCGGTCGGGCGAGAGACTCATCTCATCGGCGAGCGCCACGTAGTACAGGATACTGGACTCCCAGCTTTCGGCCATGATGCGGCTGGAGTAACCCATGAGCGTGGGGAAGGTGCGCAGGTTCAGCAACTCGGGGCGGAAACTGGTGGTGAGGGTGGGCTTGGGAGTACCGAACGCCCGGGAGATAGCGGCGTAGGAGTTCGCCTCCGGGGCGGCCGCGGTGAGGCGGCGAATTTCCTGCGCGATGGGGATTTCGGTTTCCTTGCTATTGGCGACGAAGTCGCTACCCAACAGGAACAACTCGGACGCGGTGACATTTTCGATCGCGCCTTTGTAGTCGCCGGAAGCCAGCAATGTATTGACGCGGGCGACACGGGCGGGCGCGGCCTGCCGGCCCAACACTTGCAGGGTTGCGGGGCGGGCGGTCTCGTTGATCAAGGCTTCGGCCAGGCGGGACTCGCCCAACCGCACATGGAGACCGACCCAGTGCATCTGGACCGGCGAGACATTCCACCAGCGGGCGGCCTTGGCACTCAGAATCATCTGGGGTACGAGGTCGCCCCAGATCAGGGCTTGTTCGCGGCTGGGGACGAGGAAGTTCTGTTCGGCTTCGGCCAAGGCATAAGCGACGCCGGCCAGCGAGCCCACAAGGCGACCGCCGGCACTCGACGGCCAACCCGTGCCAAGCACTTCGGTGTGACGCCAAGTTTGGCTGGCGCCCTGCACGCCGAGGAAGTCGTGGCTCCGGACAAAAAGCGGGTTGGTACGGAGCAATTGCGCGCCCGGCGGCGTGTAGTAGAGGTAGTTGAACCCGACCAAGGTGTCGCGGAGAATCGGCGATAGTTGAGCGCGGACGCTGGCAAGCCGGCCGGCATCCATCCCGGGCTTTTCAAGAAGCGCGCGGATCGAGATTTTCCGCTGGGCTTCGATGTGCTTTTCCGTCCAGTAACCGAACGAGATGGCGTTGCGCTCCACTCCGGTGAGCGAGGCGCGCGGCAGCTGCAGTTCCTGCATGCGGGCGGTGAGGCGGGTTACGAGGGCGGGATTGAACTTTTCCCCCTTGGCGATAGCATCCAGATGATCCGAGATGTCCAGTAGCGTTTTGATGGAGATCAGCTTTTGGGCATCGAAGATGCGGATCATGTCCTGGATCATCGCCTGGTGGACCTCGGGATCCCGCGGCTTGGCGGTCCCGGCCAACAGATCAAGCATCCGGTCCTGCGCGTTGGTGTTGGCAGGAACATCGGCGGCCTTCAGAATGTGCCTCGTCCCGGCGATTCCCGCGGTGAACGACTCTTCCGGGCTCCGAACTCTGGCGAAGCTTGTGAGAATCGCGGCGAGCGTGGCTTCGGACTCCTCCGTCTTGATGATCTGGTTGCGGGAGAGGATCTGCCAGAGGCCCACCAGCGCCTGGAACGAGCCAGCGGCATCGGACTTTAGCGCCTGATCCTTGATGGAAGTGATGCCCGTAGCGACATCCAGGAACTGGTTGATGGTCTGGTCGGAAAGCGTGGGCACTTCGCTGAAGATTGGGTACTGTGCTCCGAACATGCGGAAGGACCGGGCCAGACGGTCAACAGTGGCGGGCTCCAGCGGGCGGTTGCGATGGCTGTTCAGATCGGTGACCGCCATGAAGATCTTGAGCGGCTCATTATCGACGGCCTTGCGGCAGAGGGCAAAGAGCGCCTCAATCAAGTCCTCCGGCGACTTCCAGCCGGCCGCTGCTTTCGTGAGTTTGCCGTCGTACTTCCCGTGAGGATGGTTGATGAAGAGGTTCTTCCAGACTTCGAGACCACCGGGGATGTGGGGCTGGCCGTTGGGTTCGACCCGAAGACGGGTGGTGAGCAGCATCAGGTCGGTGTTTGACCGGAAGACAGGACGCGCCGGTCCGGGGCTGGTGATGCGGCCTTTCAGAGCGGTGTAGTAGCGCTTGAGATTATCCGGTTGGGTGAGATAGTCAAGCACTGGTCCTTCAATCCGGGACAGCGAATCGAAGTAGGAGGTCAGCCAGCCGTCATCGCGGGCGATGAGGCGTTCGATGAACTGCGCGCCTTGATTCGGGGAAACACCCGTGAGCTCGCCCCAGGCCGCGGCGGCGCGCTCGCCGCCCGGCACCTGCACCTTGCCGTTGCGGATCAGGAACATGCCACCAAAGAAATCGAGCACGTGAGCGAAGGCGCGCAGGCGGGGAGCCGGGACGGCCTTTTTCAGTTCTTCCGCGGTTTCGCGGTCGAGCTTGGACATGCCGAGGTAGAGACGGCACAGAGAGGGGTCGGAGAGGAAAGCTTCGACGAAATCGCCGCCCTGACGGTCGCGGCTGGAAAGCCAGTATTCCGGGCCGTAGAGGGTGGGGATTACGGTTGGCTTGAAGGAGTAGACAAAGGGACGATTGGTTCGTAGCCCCTGTTCGAGTTCGGCCAGCGGGAAACCGGAGTCGATGGTCAGGAAGGCGCGCGATGCGTTCACCGTTTCCAGCACGACCTCGCTACCGCAGTTGCCGCGCATCCGGTAGCCCAGAATCTTGAGCAACTCACCGGTTTGGGGCGAGTCGCAAGTGTCGATCTTGATGGTCTTCTCGGGACCGGAGAGCTTGTCGAGTTCTTTCGCCTGGGACAGGTAGCGGAAGACGAGCTTGAGGTACTCGGTCTGCTCGAGGGCCTCCTGGCTGTTGGATGCCTGATAGCCATTGGTCACCACGTTGCGGGCGAGAGCGGGGAGAATGTCCTCCGGGCGCAAGTCGGGGGAGAGGGCGGCCATGCGGGAGAAGGAAGTGATGGGTCCGGGGATGGAAGACGCGGGCATTTCCTCCGGCTTGGTGGGGGTGGGGAGTTGGGCCGGAAGCGCCGTTCCGCCGGCGGCACGATAGTCGCGGAGGTACCCCTCGGCCGCCTGACGGTCGCCGGCCATCACGCTCATCGCTGCCAGACGGCGCAAGGCCGCGCGGCGCTGCTCGGCGGACGGATTGGCAGATAGAACCTTTTGAAACGCCTCGCGCGCCTGGGGACTATTCCGCCGATCGAGAAGTTCGGCGTAGGCCCAGAGGTAGGCCGGGTTCGATGCAGCAGCATCCTGGAGCAACCGGATGGCCCCTTGAATGTCGCCTTCGGCTTCCAGTTGCCGGGCACGAGTGGCACTGTCCTGAGCAAACAGAGCGATCGAGAAGAAAGCTAACGCAGCGCTGACTAGTCGCATAGAGTTGTCCCTCGCCTTGGCCTAATACTGTACCTCATTCCTTGGATGCTCGGGATGGGGGGATCGGATCTCAGATGTAAATTCACGATCGCAAGAAAATTTCAGACGCGTACCGGGAGGGCTGGCTGGCGCCGGAGACGGCGGTGTGGCAGCATCAGAAGCGTGATGCGCTATATCCTTCCATTGCTGACCCTGCTGGCGGCGACTGTGCCGTTGACCGCTCAGGAGAAGAAGATCGCGGTAGTCGGGCTGCTGCACTCCCACGTGTGGGGACACCTGGGACGTATGATCTCAGGCCAACCGGCGAAGCTGGTGGGAATCGCCGAGACCAACCCGGAACTGATCGCCGAAGCCAAGAAGATGGGCGCGCCGGACAGCGTCTTCTTTAGCGATGCCGCGCGCATGCTCGACCAGACCAAGCCGGACATTGTCTGGGCGTTCAACGAGAATAACAAGCACCTCGCCGTCGTGGAGATGTGCGCGCCGCGCAAGATCCACGTCATTTTCGAGAAGCCGCTGGCGGCGACCTATGCCGATTCGGTGGCGATCCGGACGCTGGCGCGGAGGCACGGCATCCAGGTGATGACGAACTATCAGATGGCGTGGTGGGGGTCGCAGTACACGGCCAAGACGCAGGCGGACGCCGGCGCGGTGGGGAAACCGTGGCGGCTGCGCGGGATTGTCGGCCATGGCGGTCCGGGTAGCCAGGGAGCGCGGAGCAAGTACTTCTTCGACTGGTTGACTGACCCGGTGAAGAACGGCGCGGGCGCGCTGATGGACTTTCAATGCTACAACGCGTTGTGGAGCCTGTGGTACCTGGGGCGTCCGGAGAAGGTGTACGCCCATGTGAACCATCTGCGGCCGGAGGTCTTCCCGAAGGTGGAAGACAACTCGACCATGATC
>JAEUQD010000101.1 GCA_016789925.1 Bryobacterales bacterium
AAGTCGTTCGCACCCGCTGCCAGGCATTGCGCGGCGAACGACGGACCCTGTTTCACCCACGACACCTGAACATTGTCGATGGCCCCTTGCAGAACCAGGCGCGACACGGCGTACACGCGCCGCACTTCGTCTTCGGTAGCGCCGGGCCGCACGCCGGCCACCAGGGACTTGGCGAACATGGGCGCCTGCTGGTGGATAAAGCTGAGCGGCACAAACTCCGTGAAGCCGCCTGTTTCTTTCTGAATCTCACGCAACAACACGATGTGTCTGGCCATGTGGCGCGGCGTTTCGATGTGCCCGAACATCATCGTGGAGGAAGCAGGAATACCCAACTTATGGGCAGCGCGAATGATGCGAATCCACTCGGCGGTCGTAATGCGCCCGGGCGATATCGTGTCGCGCACTTGATCGTCCAGGATCTCAGCCGCGGTTCCCGGCAGCGAGCCCAACCCGGCGTCCTTCAGCCGCGCGAGATAGTCCTCGGGTGTGGATGCAGACAGCGTCGCACCATAGAGCACCTCTTCCGGTGAGAACGCGTGAAGGTGGATGGCGGGCAACGCGGTTTTGATCGCGCGGCAGAGGTCGATATAGTACGAGCCGGGAATGCGCGGGGCAAGGCCCGCCTGCACGCACACTTCGGTGGCGCCATAGTCCGCTGCCTCCCGCGCACGCCTCACCACTTCCTCGACCGGGAAGAAGTAGCCCTCCTCGGCGCGATGTCCGCGGCTGAAGGCGCAAAACCCGCAGCGCTTCACGCAAACGTTGGTGAAGTTGATGTTTCGGTTGACGACATAGGTGACCTGATCGCCCACGCGCTCCCGCCGGACGTGATCGGCCGCGTCGAGCAGCAGTTGGAGGTCGTCGCCCTGTGCGGTAAACAGTTGTTCCGCCTCGGTTGCGCTCAACTCGCGGCCCGTCAGCGCCCGGTCGAGGATTTGGCCGGTCGTCACCAGCGCTCCCATTCGCGCTTGACGAGTCCGTCGTCGGAAGCGAGCGTGTCGACGCGGTCGCGGAAGGCTTCGGGAATCCACGTGTCCGTGAGGTAGTTCGGGTACAGCGGGAGACGTTCGCGCAGTTCGAGTCCGGCCGATTCGGTCACGCGCTTCAACTCGGGCAGGTGCGGCCACTCATGTTCGGGGTTGATGTGGTCCAGCGTGACCGGCGAGATGCCGCCCCAGTCGTTGATGCCCGCATCGAGCAACAACCGCAGCGCTGCGGGGTTGAGGTTGGGCGGCGCCTGAACGCTGACTTCGCCGCCAAAAATGCTGCGCGCCATTGCGACGGTGCGGGCAAGATCGAGGCTATCGGGTTCGGCGTGGTGCGCGAACGGAATATCGGGCTTGGCGCGGAAGTTTTGAATGATGACCTCCTGCAGGTGACCGTACTGGCGGTGCAGATCGCGCAGGGCAACCAGTGCATCGACCCGCTCTTCGAACGTTTCGCCGATCCCGATGAGAATACCGGAAGTGAACGCCACGCGCGCTTCGCCGGCGGCCCGCACAGTAGCCAGCCTGACCGCGGGCGCCTTGTCAGGACACGCATAATGCGCCTGGCCACGTTCCAGCAGACGCGCGCTCTTGGACTCCAGCATCATGCCCAGGCTGACATTCACCGGCCGCAGAAGTTCAATTTCCGCTCCCGTCATCGCGCCGGGATTCGAGTGTGGCAGCAACCCGGTCTGCTCGAAAACCAGTTGGCACATCGCGGCAAGGTATTCGATCGTCGATGCGAAGCCCTGCCGTTCGAGCCATTCGCGATGCTGCGGATACCGCGCTTCCGGCTTATCCCCGAGGCTGAAGAGCGCTTCCTTGCATCCGGCGCGCTTGCCGGCTTCGGCGACGGCGAGCACCTCTTCGGGACTCATCGTGTGTGCTTTGCCGTCGCCCGGTTGGCGTGCGAACGTGCAGTAGGCGCAACGGTCACGGCACAGGTTGGTGAGCGGGATAAAGACCTTGCGCGAATAGGTGACCACGCTGCCCGTCCGGCGGGCGCGAATGCGCCTCGCCTCGGCAAACAGATCGTCCGAATCGGGATGTGTGATGACAGGTTCCGCTGAAACGAATGCGGACATAGAGTGCGTGGAGGGTAGCCTTCTGAAAAGTTAAGCGATATGATATCAAATCCTTCCGTGGAAACCGCTAGAAATATGGATCAGTCAACTGAACAGGAAAAACTCGCGCGCAACGAAGAGTGGCGCGGAAAAGTCGGCAAGATGACCGAGGAGGAAATGAACGAATTCCTCGCCGGCAACCCGTTTTGCCGCATCGGCAGCATCGACGATGAAGGTTGGCCCTATGTGGTGCCGTGCTGGTTTGAATACAGCGATGGCGGCTTCTACATCGTGCCGCGGGCCAAGTCGGTCTGGGCGAAATACATCCAGAAGAACCCGAAGGTGTTCTTGTGCATCGATGACGAGACGATCTACAACAACCGGGTCCTGGTGCGCGGTGAAGCCACAGTTTTGGAAGAGCCGAACCTCGGCGGCAAATGGGTGGAAATCGCGACGCGCATGTCGGTCCGTTACCTGGGTGAGCACGGCCCGAAGTACCTGGAGCCCACGCTCACCGAACCGCGCTGGCTCCTCTTTGTGAAGCCGCTCACCCTGAAGACCTGGCGCGGCGTCGACTGGGCGACCAAGTACAAGCACTCGAAGTGGTAGGGAGCACGCAATGCTACAAAACAGACGCGAATTGCTGAAGCGGACCATGCTCGGCTTCTCCGCCGCGATGGCGGCCAAGGCGCAAAGCGGCCGGCCGCTGCGTATCGGCTGCTTGAACGTGCACAACTACTCGCACCTGCTGCCGCTCTGGGCGCCGCTGATGAACCCCCGCGAAGGCAAGAAGGAAGTAGCATTCACGGGCATGCGCATCACGCACTGCTGGGAGATCGAACCGGAAAAGTCAGCCGAGTTCGCCAAGATCTACGGCTGCGAAGCCGTCCGGAACTTCGACGACATGCTGGGCAAAGTCGACGGCATCATTTCCGGCGGCTACTTCAATCACGGCTGGAGCCACATCCTCCATGCGCCGTATCTGGAGGCGGGGCTGCCGAACCTGATCAACCGGCCCTTTTCCAATTCGCTCGCCAAAGCGCGCAAGATGATCGACCTGGCGCGCAAGCACAATGCGCCTATTCTCTGCCCGTCGGCCTACGAGTATACCGACGCTACGGCGCGGGCGCATGCCTGGATCAAAGGCAAGAAGATCCTCAGCTACGATGCCACCAATTCGTTTGACGAGTATCCGACTCATGGCATTCACGGCATGTACATGATCCATCGCGCCATTGTCGAGGCGGGCAATCCCATCGTGTCCGTGTCCTACCGCGGCAAGAACTGGTACACCCCGCCCGGACTGATGACGTTCGAGCACCGCGACGCGGCCGGCGAACCATTTCTTGGGACTTTGCACCAGACCACCGGCAGGTGGGGAACATTGCAGATCCACACCAAGGAAGATTACGGAGGCCAGATGTTCGCCATCGAATCGGGTACGGGCTTCCCGTTCAGCACGACAGAAGCTTGGGCGCCTTGCATCTGGGCCTACGAGCGGATGGCGCGATACAAGGAAATGCCGCAAAGCCTCGAGTCGCTCTGGGAGAAAACCCGCGTATTCATGGCGGGTTGGCGGTCGATTCTCGACGGAGGCAAAATCGTCAAACTGGACGAGGTTCCCGAGGATTTCGAAGCGCCGGTAGCCTTGCCCGCGCGTCCGAACGATCCGAGTGTGGAACTGTTCAAGAAGAAATTCGGGTGAGGTTAGGATTGGAACTGTTGAGGGTCTCGAGGACCACACGGCTTCTGTGTGGAACGAGCGATCCTGGAATGGTGAGCCGGGCGGGACTCGAACCCGCGACCCTTTGATTAAAAGTCGGTTCGAGTATGGTTTAGCAGTTGGGTTATCGGGAATGCTCGATCCCAACCAGTTGTGCCCGATCTGCACTGTTTTGTTTGGGGTACGGGAAAAGAAGGACTCCCGTTTCACATTCGTTCTGTGCTCGATCTTCGCCGATCGCGTTCGGTGGTTCCGAACGGCATCCCCCAAGAAATTCCCAAAGTTTCTTGCGGACAAACGGGGCAGGAGAAATCCGAGAACTCGTCTCACCGGCCCGCAGGCCATTTGCTTGAGCTTGCGCCTCCCGTCGATTCCGAAAAGCCCGTCACACGATCGAGCGGGCGGCATCCGAATCGGTCCCCTTCGAAAGCGAATTCTTGACGGCCCGTTCTTCCTTATTTAAAACCTGCCAAACCCGACAGTACTGCCAGCGAGTGATACGAACAGTAGGGGCTTACAGTTGTCGGGTTCCTGCAACGAAACCGACAATCCATGACAAACTATGCTGGAGTGTCCGACATGAATCTGAGGGCACTCTGCGATTGTCGCATCGCTTAAACTCGAACTCCGGCTTTCAGAACCTTGCGCGAACAGTTCGACTCAAGACGATTGGGGATGCCCTCAAACATTGGGAATTCCGGGTTTGTAGTGGGCGAGCTGCGCTGGCGGTCGAAGGGCGGAGCCGGAAACCTCATCGCTGAGGAGGTGGAACTGCCGGTCCGTCAAGGTTCTGGGTTGGTTCCACCATGTTCGGGTCATGCACTCTCCCAGAGACGGCGGTCCGACCTCACCCAAGGTGCCCCGTAGTCGGGCTTTCCCGCTCCAGCCCGCGACGTGTCAAACCTCGACCAAGCCCTCCCCCCGCCGGGGTGGGACCCCAGCGCACCCCGCGCGAAGGGGAGGGGGAGGGGGGAAACCACAGGTACCCCTCATCCGCGACGAAAGCACTTTTTGAATTTGAAAACCTGGGTTTCCTGTACGCCCTCCAAGTAATGCGCACTTTAACCGTAGGCGGAAGCAGTAAATTGAGTAGGGAAGTGATGTCTCCCCTGCTAGTGAATCCCAATCGAGTCTGGAACGTCCCACTTACTCTCTGCGGTCCGCCTGTGGGGATAGCCACAGCGAATGTGATCGAGAGTCCGCAAGGCGGTAAAATTCTGATTACTAAAGACACGACAGGAGATTGGCTGTGCAAACTCGTGAAGTGAAGCCTGTGGTTCCGATTCCAGCTCAGCAGGGTGCGGCCGATGCAAGCGCCAAAAATGTCTCGCCGACGGGCGACGAGGAATTGGAGCGAATCTCTGTTGAGGTTGGAGAACAGATTTTCGCCGCTCTGAGGACCGTCGCCCAAGCGGCACAAACGGAACTCTCCAGGTCGGATGCAATATCCACCAACACTCTCGTGCGTCCTACCAACTCCATGGTCGGCCCTGCCAGACCGGAAGGCAATCTTGGAGCGATCAGCACCGCGGTTAGAGACGATCTGAGGCGGCTTATTCGCGAACCTTTTGTGGCTCGGGTAGAGGTGGATTGGGAAGGCAGCGGCAAACAGGCCGAGACCTATTATTTCTCCCGACCTTCGGTCGCCGGTTTGGGACGGGCGCTCACGGATGCAAAACTCGTGACGTCTCGTGCGGACCTCGGACGGCTCGCGGAACACGAAGCCGGGGATACGGCGGTCGTCA
This sequence comes from Bryobacterales bacterium, assembly GCA_016789925.1. Classification (GTDB taxonomy): domain Bacteria; phylum Acidobacteriota; class Terriglobia; order Bryobacterales; family Bryobacteraceae; genus JADLDI01. The sequence continues at coordinate 5,519 of JAEUQD010000101.1, forward strand.
AAGGCCGCGAAGGTATCATCGTCAAAAGGTCGGTTTTCAGCCCGACTTCGCGCGACGCCGTGTGGGATGGACGAGTTGCTGCAAGACCGCGACGACCGGCGTAATCGTGGCGTCGACCTGCTTGGCCACGGCTGCGGCAACCGCCTCGGCCGCGACGCCGACGCCAACAGTGGCGGTATCGACGGCGCGGTTCGGCGTATAGCCCGCCGACGTGATCACATCCGCCGTGCCCTGCTGGACCGGGTTCCACATCGCATCCGCCGCGACGTCCGCGTGCTTCACCGCCTGCTTGGCGGTCATGTTCGCCGATTCGATGGCGTTCTGGTTGATCTGATGCGCCGCCGCAACCGCGTTCTGGAGGTGCTGCGTCGTGATGTTGTTGATGGACGCCAACTGCGTTTGCAGGTTGGCCGCGGCCTGGTCGAACATTCGCTGGTTGTTCCGGATGTGTTCCAGACCGGCGTGCTGGTACTCATCGTAGGTCCGCTTGGCGTTGACGGCATTGAGGTCGGAATGAGCCTTGAAAAACTCATCCGCCCCAGTTTCAAACTCGCGTTCCGCCTGATTCGGCGTTGCTACTTCTGGCATTTGCTGATCTCCTTTACTCGAACTGAACTGAAACTCGCTCGATGGACATGGCGCCCACGTGCTTGATGGCTCGCGAAATGCTTTGGTTCTCACGAGCCGTATGGCTCGCTCAGCGATTTTGGTTTCTCTCCGTGCTGTTGGTCCTACGAAGCTTTGCGCTTCGACCCATAGTGGGGATTGGGCCCGTTGTGCTTGGTGGCCCTCGAATCGCTGGCCTTCGGATTCACCGCGTCGGTTGGGTCCACACCGCGCGCGGCAGCTACTTCGATGAATGGTTGACCGGTGCCGTCGAGCACCGGTGGGTCGCTGCCCAGGTTCATCATGCGGCGCACAATCACGTCGCAATAACCCGGGCTGATCTCGCACCCATAGGCGACGCGATCCAGGAGCTCGGCAGCGGCCATCGTGGTTCCGGACCCCATGAACGGATCAAAGACCACGTCGGCATCGTCCGAGAATGCGAGAACGAAGAACTCCACGAGCGCGCGGGGGAACGGCGCCGAATGCGATCCCTGGCTGGACTCCGTCCGGACCTCGACCACGTTCGAAGGGCGCGCGATGCCGGCGAACCGTCCCTCGAGGTCGTTGGCGTTGCGCCTCGTGCGCTGCCACGCCGACTGGTTCTTGCCGCGATCGGCGGATGCTCCGCGCGGGCCCGTTCCCAGGAGCCCGCTGCCGGACGTCGACTTCGGATTGTTCGGCGAGTAGTCAAAGCAGTCGTCCGACTCGTGGCCGACCCGCTTGGGCCGGAACTTGATCTGCCGCTCCCGGCAGAAGTGGAACACCGGCTCGAAGGCGTTCTTGAATCGATTGGACCAACCGCCAGGCACGCCGTTATCGGTCTTCCGCCAGCAGAATTCATCCACGAACCGCCAGCCCCACTGGCGCTTGTGGGCCAGCACCAGATCCATCACGTACAGGTTCCGCTCGCCTTCGTCGGCGTGCGCCGTGATGTTCAGGAAGTACGATCCGTCCTGCGCGAGGACCGATTCGACTCCGGCCGCGACGTCGGCGTACCAGGCGACATATCCTTCCGGCGGGACCGGCCTGAACCCGCTCGATGTGTCATAGTCGCGTTGCGCCGCATATGGCGGCGACGTGATCACGAGATTCGCCCGCGCATCGGACGGGAATAATATTCCGAGAGTATTCCGGTCCCGGCAGTCGCCGCAGATCAACCTGTGCTTTCCGATCAGCCACACGTCGCCAGGCCGGGTGACCGGCGTCGCCGGTTCCTCGGGAATCGTTTCCTCGGCGTCCGGACGCTCCTGCGGCACTGCTGTATCGGCGAGCAGCTTCTCGTACAGCTCATCGGTGAAACCTACGGCCTCCAACGGAATGCTGCTCTTCCGGATGAACTCCATCTCCTCGGCGAGGATCCCCGTATCCCATCCGGCGTTCTCAGCGATCTTGTTATCCGCGACGATGTAGGCGCGCCGCTTCTCCTCGGTCAGATGGTCGAGCACCACGACGGGACACTCAGCCAGGCGCAACCGGCGCGCCGCCAGGAGACGACCGTGGCCGGCAACGATCCCCTCGTTCGTATCGACCAGGACCGGATTGCAGAATCCAAACTCCACAATCGAGGCGGCGATCTGCGCCACCTGCTCGTCGGAATGCGTGCGCGCATTCCTGGCGTAGGGCTTCAACCGGTCAATCGGCCAGATCTCGATCCGCCGTGCCATGTCGACGGCGATTGCGTTCAGGTTCATTCCGCGTACCGAACGATGTCGTGACCGACCGCCTTGACCACCGCTGTGGCGGCAGCCTCCCACGCCTCTTTGATCTCCGGCGAGAGACCGTTCCATCCGGTCAGCGGTTGGCCGGTGGCGAGAGACTTGCCGCCAGCCTTTTCAAAGTAGGCTTCGTAAGCGATCTGCGCTTTGGTTTTCATAGAAGAAGTGGTTGCGGGCGGGTGAGTCGAACACCCTCCTCCGGCTTATGAGACCGGCGAATTAACCGCTTTTCCTGCCCGCTTCAATCCCCTTCGTAGAAGCATCCAGTCGTCGCGCTCTCGCGAATCTCCACCGCGCTCAGTTGCGGCATTAGTCCACGAAGCCGCGCGAAGATCCACACCGCCAGGAGCTCCGTCGTCGGATTGGTCAGACCCTCGACGTCGTTCAAAAGCCGGTGGTCCAGGTCCTCCAGTACGGGCCGAAACGCCGCATCGATCTCCGCGTAATCCACGATGAACCCGCGCGCGTCGAACTCGCCGGCACACCACACCCGCACCTGATACTTGTGGCCATGGAGCCGGTGGCACTTGTGGTCCTCTGGAACGTTCGGCAACCAGTGCGCGGCGTCAAAATGGAAGTCCTTGTAGATCCGCATCAGTCGAACAAGTCCTGCTGCATCGGCATCCCGGTCCACTTCTCCGCGCCTTGCGTGCTCTCGTAGTGCTCGACCAGCACGTGCGCGCGCACGTGGTCCGAGGCCTGGCGGTAGCTGCCTCCCCAGTTCGTCGTGCCGACTCCGCGGGAGACGCCTGCCGAATCCGCCGACGCGAGCGGAAGGTACTGGCAGATCGCCGGCCTCAGCATCCGCAGGCCATGCAGCTTCACGACGGGCTTGCCGTCCTCGCAGATCTCGCGCATGATCTGCTCCATCCGGCTCCACCACCTGGGCGTTCCAATCGTTCCGTACTGGCCCGAGGATCCCAACGCCACGCGCGGCCATTCGGTGGCCATGTACTTCAATCGATCCAGTGACTCGTGGAAATGCCAGACTGGAACGCCCGCGTGCCGGGGAAACGGCCACTCTGCGAGGAGCTTGTCGTTGGCGTCCTCATCGCCTTCGATGACGTCCGGAATCACTGCCCAGTCGAAAGCAGGATGGCGGGCCCACGCCTCCACCCATCCGTAGTACGACTTCCAATCAACCTCGACACCTTGCTTCCAGACGGAGAACGCGCCGCTGTCGAGCGCGAACGACTGCGCGACTTCCGCCGCGATCACGATCTGCTGCGGGTCCGCGAACGACACCAGCGTGTGGCGCCGGGTCCATATCTGCGCCGCCACCTGCCACGTCGAATGCCGGCCACCGTGGTAGTGGATCATGCGCGCGACTCCAGCACCTGCCTGCCACGGATGCCGACGCCAGCGCTGTACCGGTGGGCCAGATCGACCAGCACTCCCGGCAACTGCCTGCGCCACGACCACCCAATGGCCCACAGATACGCACGCTGCCGCTCCGTGAGCGGCTTGCCACGATCGCGGTGGAACATCTGCCGGACGAACCTCTTCTGCGTGCTTCCAGGACAAAACGAGCAACCGTACAACGCCTCGACGATCCGGATCTCGTCGGCGGTCATGCCCTTCGATGCGGCGTCTTCGCCGATAAGGACCGGGCCGCACAGTGTCTCAATCGCCGTAGTCATACGCCCTCTGCCCCTCGGCGACTCGCCGATACGTCCGGTCGTCCGATCCAAACTGGCGATACTCGCCACGCGCGTTGCGCCAAGCCTCCTTGGTCCGGAGAACCACGGTCCAGCAGTAGCCCGCGCCTTCGATCACATCGCGGTACGCCATCTGAAGTACGCCATCTGAAGTACGCCATCTGAAGTACGCCATCTGAAGCGCCTCGGCCTTCACATCATCTGGCAGCTTCAGATCGTTCACCCGCCGCTCCAGCAGCAGGTGGTACTTTGCGAGCTCGTTCCGGCCGCCCTGGATAAACCGCTTCCGGCAGGACGAACAGTATCCGGTGCGACCAGAGTTCGGCGACGGTCCCATGTTCCGGCCCTCGGCGCCACATCGGTAGCAGATCAGCTTCACAGTCACCGGTTCCGGAAGCCGCACACCGCGTCCGGCGAAGTTCCGTTTGCAGTCCTTGCATCGGTACTGCTGGAGGCCCTTCGGGGTGCCACGCCGGATGACGTTCTCTCCATTGCATCGCGGGCACAGCGGGTAGAGCTCCTGCGCCATCTGCTTCAGACCCTTGGGCCTGCCCAGCGCCTTGCGTGGCGGCAAGGCCTGCGGATCGACGCAATCCGGAACCACCGATGGCGCCGCAGGCAGCTCTATCGCGTCGGCCTGGCGGTCCCGCGCACGGCTGGCCTGGTGATCGCGCGCCGCGTCAAGGCCCGCACGCTGCCGTTGCCGGCTTTCCGGCGACAGCGCCGGACGCGGGTACGACGACGCAAATGCTCGTGGCGGAATCGTCTCCTCGATGGCCGCGTTCCGCCGCCGCATTTGCGTCGCCTGCTCTTCCAACCGCTCGTTCCACATTCATCGCTTACGTCAAATGGCCGGTAACAACGAGGGTCATCATTACCGCAACGAAGCCGCCAACAACCGCGCCGATCAGGAACAGGATCGTCTCGCGATTAGTAGGAGGCCATCGACCCTCCCGAATCAACTGTTCATAGCTCAACTGCGATTCTCCTCTCAGATGGGATCGCGCACGGGGTGTGTGGTGCTCTCCGGATTCATGGCTCGCCGACTGTTTTTGGTACCCGCTTTACTGTGGCTCGCTGAGGTTTATGGTGCCCTCTTGTTTGTGGCTCGCCCAATGTCTATGGCGCACTTCGGTCCGTGGCTGGCCGCGCCGGATTACGGCGTCGGCAGTTCTCCCGGCGGAATCGGATCGAGGCCTTTGATGCTGTTGATCACGCCACCGATCTGCGTCTGGATCGCGTCGATGTCGGCCTGCGTCACGCCGCCGCCCGCCGCGATTTGGTCCGTCAACGCCTGCACGTCCTCCGCCACGCGGGTTAGCGCAGCGGCAGTCTCCGTCTTGAGCGTGTCGACGTCGGCACGCAGTTTGGTAAGGTCTACCTGCATTCGCTTCATCTCCTTGGTGAGTTGGTTGATGGTTTCGGGCAGCGCCAGCACTACCCGCAAAATGTCGATCATGGTCATGCCTCCGCTCGCCACTTGTGGTTCCCCCATATGCTAGGGCTCGCTCTCCATGGATGGTGCCCTCGAACGGCATGGCTCGCTCTAACGAACCGGGTTTCTCTAGCGATATGGCTCGCACTTCCGCCATGGTTCTCTCTTGTGCAATGGCTGGCTGAATCGCGCCCGTGGGCCGACCAGTGACCAGGCAAAATTTCGTTTGTCGCTAGTCGAATTGTGCAATCGGTATACCCGCCGCCCAGAGGCGCCAGGAAGGAACCAACGGATGCAGACGTGCAATGCGCTCATGCGCATTCCTCGTCCTCACGGAGCACCAGATCATCCCCATCGCCGGTGGCTCCGCACGCGAGGCAATGGTAACGCTCGCCGGCGTCGTGATAGCCCGTCTCCGAGCACCGGCCGAAGTCGTATTCCTCGATCCGAACGTCATCGCTGCCGCACTCGGGACACATCGTTCACACCGCCAGGCAATCGAGCACGACTGCCATGAAGATCGGCCGCAGCTCCGGCGGCGCCAGCGTTGAATCGGAGTTGCCGCCTTGCAGCGGCCGGAGTTTCCAACACCCGTGACCGTCGTCGAGCGCCTGCTCGAATGAGTATGCCTGCCCCTGATAGTCGCGAACCGTGGTGGGTCGCCGCGGATCGGACGCGCGACGGTACAACACAACGCGATTGATCGTGCCCTTCTTGTGGCGCACGACCTTGGCCATGCCATCGCGCTCGAGGCGAAGCGCGTGCCGCCGTCCGATGAAATCAAGCAGAGCGAAATCGAATGTGTAGAGCGGGATGGCCATGAAACACCATCGATACGCTCGTTTCCGCTGTTGATTGGTTCTCTCGTGGGCGCTTGGCTATACGACACGTGCCCTGAAGCGGTGCGGGAAAGAGTTTTTGAATCGGAGAGTCCCGGCTCCCCGCATTGAACTGAGCCGAGTATGGCAAAACGACATAATCACAGTCAAACGTTTTATTTGGATTGTTTTCAATGAGAAGAGTCACCATCGATTTTGCGTACTGGGTGCAGCGTCGATCGTGCGGCCAGCGCACGCGCCATTCGCTGGCGTCACGTCCGGTAGGCGGTGGGATCACTGGAGGTTATATAAGAGAGGCCGCGTTTTTTGCCTCCGCCTCGTCGTCGGGAAGAGCAGGCAAAACGACCCTCCCACCCGTACCACCGGTACCAAGACTCCACGGTTTGAGCGAATGCGGCGGTAGTCGTGTGGCTGACACGACTACCACGGTTACCGTACGCTGATCCCACGTGACCGCGCTAATGCTGCTTGGGCGATATCGGTTTGTCACGTGCTCTTCGCGCACGCGCGCGGTCGAAACCGCCTTTTGAAAACTCCTCTCAAGATCGAGGAGGAGACAAAAAACGGAGCCTGTCTCATATACGTCCCTGTGATTTCCACAAGGGGGATGTGGAGTTCACTGGCGTCTGCCCCGAGCGTGTCTCCGCACGTCCACCGATATAGAGTTCAGGCGGCCGTTCCGTTTGGACCCATCCCATCGGCCAACGAGGGATCGACACGTGTCGACGATCTCCTGAAGCTCGCCGCTAGATCGTCATGCTTGTACTTGGCCGCGATCTTCGCGAGAACCATCCTGTGGATAGGCGACGGCCCATCGATCCCGCGTTCCCATTTCGAGATTGTCGACTGCCTGGTCACGCGCCTCCTGCCCTGTGCTCTGTCCAGCGCCTCCGCGAGATCCGCTTGGGTCCAGCCCATCCTCTTCCGAAGTGCGCGGACGGCCACGCTCATTGCCTCGTGCCGGATCCGGGTTGCCTCGCGCCGACTCACCTCTCTCGCCTGCTGATGCGGTTCTGCCCGCCCCTTGAGTGCCATGCGCCGAGTTTGGAACCGGCCACGGCGTTCGCGGAAGGGTCTCACGGTCGGACGGCGGTGAGCCCGCCCGGCTGTCGCCCGGACCGAACCTGTCAGATAATGAAAACAAGAGGGGCTGCCATGGGTACCGACCCGAATTCGCATTCGGAGATTCTGGGTCAGGTGCGGCGAATCGAGGCCAGTAGACGGTTTGCCAACGCACCGAAGGCCAAATTTTTTCTCAACCATATCGTGAGCAAGACGCTTGCGGGTCAGGAAGCGGAGCTGAAGGAGATTCTGATCGCGCAGGCGCTCTACGGCAAAGGGACAGATTTCGATCCTGGGAACGATCGGGTCGTCAGCCAGGCGGCCGGCGATTTAAGAAAAAGGCTGATCGAATACTACGCCGACGAGGGACGCGACGACCGGCTGATCGTCGAGATCCCCGTCGGCAGTTTCGTTCCTAAGTTCACCGTCCGGTCCGGGCCGGAGCACGCCAGTGCCCAACCGGTCACCGCCCAGAAAGCTGCCGCGAAGAAGGCCTGGGCACTCGCGGCGGCCGCGGCGATCGCCTTGATTGTGGTTGGCGTTCTGTACGCGCAACTCTCTGTATCGGGGGTGAGGATCACGAGTCCTGCGGATGGTGCGACGGTTGGCCCGGTGCAAGACATCAGCGGCAAGGGTTGGGATCCTGCGATGAAGAACTACTTGGTCGTGGAGCCCATAGACCAGTCCGGCCGCCGATGGGTCCAGGCCCAGATCGCGTCGGCCGAATGGACACGGGTGGCGCACTTCGGCCAAGCGGACACACCCTCCGGCATGAAGTACCGGATCTACATCCTCTCCACCAAGACCGAGCTACCGATCGGGGAGATCACCAAACAACCGGAGAGTCCCCGGGAATCGCCGGTGGTAACAGTCACTCTGAGAAAGTGAACCACCCGAAATCGGCGAATTCTACGGGGCAGCAGTGTTCGGTTGATTCCCAAGTTCCCCCAGCAACCAGTCCAACTCCTGGCGCGCGCGGCTTATGAGGCCTGCATATGAGGCGACGGTGGTGTCAGATGCTAGCCTGACTTTCGCAGTTCGATGCCATTTTCAGCTATTTTGATTCCGAAATGGCCTGCAAGCCCAATCCCGTCAACAACGCTGTTTCAAAATCCGTTGTAGTGAAGACCTACCCTCTTTCCTGAGACGCCCGATTCTGGCATTCTGCTGTTGCTTTGTTTTTGCGCAGCACACGTCGGAAAAAGGATGGCAAAGAACACCGCTACTTCAGCGTCGTGGAGAGCCAGCGCGTCTCCGGCGACAAGGTCGTGCAGCGCACGGTGCTTTA
>JAEUQD010000107.1 GCA_016789925.1 Bryobacterales bacterium
GGGAATGGCCGGACATACACCTCCATCCGCCCGCTTTCGTTCGAACCGTAGACGACGAAGCGTCCGTCCGGCGAGAACTGTCCAAATTGCTCGTCGAACGCCGACCGCAGAAACGGCACTGGCGCCTCGAACGATCCGTCCGCCTTGCGCCGCACGAACCACAAATCTCCTCCCGTCGAAGGATCGTTCCGGAAGAACAGCAGCGTCAATCCGTCCGGGGACCATGCCAACGGCACTTCCGCTAGGGGGCTCGCGACAATCGCCCTGGGTTCCCCAGTGCCATCGGCGGCTTGGAGAAAGATGTCGGCGGGACGGGTGCTCCGGGAGGCGAAAGCGATCTCTTTCCCGGAAGGCGCCCAGCAGGGCGAAAATTCTGAGTCGGAACCGAATGTGAGGCGGGTCCGGGCCGGGCTGTTCAAATTCTGAATCCAAATATCCGCATTGCCCTGCTCGGTGGCACTGTAGGCGGCCCGAGTCCCATCCGGGGAAATTGAAACGTTGCCGAGGAACGACTCAGGCGCACCGGCTACAGCCAGCTTCGCTCCCGACCGGTCGCGCCATACCATCTGCCGCTTCGCAGCCAACACCGCGTCTGCCCAAACCAGCGTGCCGTCGAGTGAAGCGTTGAAGTCCGATCCAGCGTTCAGCAGCGGGAATGGCTCGCCCTGAGCCTTTAACGTTCGGGGTGAAAACGCCATTGCCCAGAGCCCCGGTTGTGGCGGAGCGATTCTGAAAAGGATGTGGCCGCTGGGTGAGTAGGCAGGATAGGCGCCTTCGCGGATTGTCTCGCTCTTGCCAGTCGCCACGTCAATCAGCTCCAGCGTTTGGACAAGCCGTGACCCTTTCCCTGTCAATACCCTGGGTGGGCCGCCAGGAGAAGGGAGGAATTGTGGGGAGTAATACGAGAAACCGCTGGCGCGTGAGATCGTCCGTTGGCTTCCGCCCTTCGCCGGTACTTCAGACAACCCCTGGCCCAGCGAACTGAAGATAATCGTGCTTCCATCCTCACTCCAATCGCCGCCGCGAAAGCCGCCAACGAATCTCGTCACCACAAACGGGAGGCCTCCGTTAATCCCGGACTTCTTCAACTCCTGCCCGGCAGCGAACGCGACCGAAGTACTATCTGGCGACCAGAACGGGCCTTCCGCGTTCTCCGTGCCCTCCAAAGCGCGCGGCTGCTCGCTGGCGAGGTCACGAATCCACAGCTTGCTCTCCGCGACGTAGACGATATACTTGCCGTTCGGAGAAATCACCGCGCGCCGCAGGTAGTCGGTGTTGTCGAGCCCCGCCGGTGCAAACGAAAACGAACGCACGGGCAACTCCACCGGCTTGGGCGTCCGCAGAAGCCAGCCCGTGAGTCCCGCCACAACGGCCACGGCGGCGAGCGCTGGAATCATCCAGCGAGGCCGGTGCACGGGGGCGGGTTCCGGTGGGGCAGACTCTTCGAGGTATGCATCGCCGATATCGCGGAGGCGCTTTCGGCGGTCCCGCTCCAGACACCGTGCGAGCAACCTGCGCACCCAAGGCGGAGTATTTGCCGGCAGGGCTGACCAGTCCGGGTCCGTCTTCAACACTCCGGCGAGGGCGTCCGAGACGGTTTCGCCCGGGAACAACCGGCGGCCCGCCAACATCTCGTAGAGCACTACGCCGAACGCCCAGATATCGGTGCGCTTGTCCACGGGCGCACCGCGAGCCTGCTCGGGACTCATGTAGCCCGCTGTCCCGAGAATCACACCCACACCCGACATCGCCGTCATCGTGGGCGAGTTTTCCGGGTTTCCTGGTTTGTCGCCGCCCCCTTCCATTGCTTTCGCCAGACCGAAGTCGAGCAGCTTGACCTTTCCCTCGGAGGTGATCTTGATATTGGCGGGCTTGAGGTCCCGATGCGTGATGCCCTTCTCGTGCGCCGCCTCCAGCGCATCCGCGATTTGCCGTGCGATCCCGAGCGCCTCGTCGATGGGAATGCGCCCGGCGGTGAGACGGTCGGCCAGCGTCGGCCCGTCCACGAGTTCCATCACCAGCGCATGCACTCCGCCGGCTTCCTCCAGACCATGCAGCACCGCAACATTCGGATGATTGAGCGCGGCGAGTGTCCGCGCCTCGCGCTCGAAACGCGCCATCCGGTCGGGGTCGCGGGCAAAGGCTTCGGGCAAAACCTTGATCGCCAGATCCCGCCCCAAGCGGGGATCGTGCGCGCGATACACCACACCCATGCCGCCTTCGCCGAGCTTCGACGTGATCCGGTAGGGCCCGAGCGTTTGTCCGATCATCACTGGGTAATTTGGTTGAGTTATTCTATCCCAAAACCCGGGCACTCCCATCACGGCGCCGCGCGTGGTACGCTCAATCCCATGAAACGGCGCAGCCTTTTGATTGCACCCGCGGCCGCGTTCGCCCTTCAGGCTCCTGCTGGGAAAACTCACCTGAAGGTCGGCGACGCCGCCCCCGATTTCGATTTGCCCTCCACCAAGGGAGGCCGGGTCCGTCTGGCCGATTTCCGCGGTAAGAATACCGTGGTCCTCGCCTTCTTTCCGGCCGCCTTCACCGGTGGTTGAACGAAGGAGATGAAGGCGTACCAGGATGGTCTCGCCAAATTTGAAGAGTCCGGCTCGAAGGTGTTTGGGGTTTCAACGGACAATTCCCCCAGCCAGAAGTATTGGGCCGACGAGGTCCTGAAAGTTCAGCAGCCGCTATTGAGCGACTTCATGCGCAAAGCCTCCAAGGATTACGGTGTGCTGATGGAGGAGCGCGGGATTGCCAGCCGGACCACCTTTGTCATCGACAGGGACGGCAAGATTCAGCACATCGACGAAGGCTCGGCGGCGCTTGATCCGACGGGCGCGGCCACTGCTTGCAGCCGCATCCACCGCAAATAAATTCGCCTCGCCAAACCCTGACGGCGGCCGATTGGCGTCTGATGGCGCTGGCGGCCGCCATCGTTGTCTTCTCGGCCGGGTTCGTCTGGAGGAACTATCGCGCGGCCTTCCCGCAAGCCTCGCTCAACCTTCAACTCAACCGGGCTGAGGTTACCTCGCGCGCGCAACAGTTCCTGTCTTCGCGGGGCTGGAGCGTCGACGGGTACCGCAACCTGACCCTGTTCGAGCCGGATGACAGCGCCCGCCTCTTTCTGGAACGCGAAGTAGGCCTGGAAGAAGCCAACCGCCGGATGTCCACCGATGTCGTAGTGTGGCAGTGGCGGGCCCGCTGGTACCGTCCCCCACAAAAGGAAGAATTCCGGGTTTGGCTCGCTCCCGATGGGCGGGTCGTTGGCTTCGATCATATCCTCCCCGAAGAAACTCGTGGGGGCACCCTCACCCGCGAACAGGCCCGTGCACTCGCCCAGGCTTCCGTGCCCCCAGGCTACCGGCTGGTCGAGGAGCAGACCGAAAACCGGCCTAACCGCACGGACCACGTGTTTGAATGGGAGCGCGACAACTTCCGCCTCCACGGCGCGACTTACCGCCGCCAGGTGACAGTAAAGGGCGCGGAAATTGGCGCATCGCGGGAGTATCTCAAAGTCCCCGAACAATGGCAGCGCGACTTTGCCGCCATGCGCTCGAAGAACGAACTGTTCACACAGATCGCGCAGGCCTTTTACATTCCGCTCATCCTCGCCGGGCTGGTGGTGCTGATCAACGGCGTTCGCAATCGCCAGATCCAGTGGGGGCCGCTTACGCGGGCCTGTACAGTGATCGGTGTCTTGATGGCCGTGAACCAGTGGAACAACCTGCCGTTCGCGCTCGACGCGCTGCCCACCAGCACTCATCTGGTAGAAGGCGTTACGCTTATCTTCTTCCAGGGTATCGGCGCGGGCGTAGCGGTGTTCTTCTATGTCATTCTCGCGGCCGCTCCCGGAGCGCTGCTCTATCGCCGCTGGTTTCCCGGCAAGCTTTCAGTGGGCACAGCGCTGACTGCGCGCGCGCTCGACACCCGCGAGTTCTTTCGCGCCAGTTTGAGCGGCTATGCGATGGCGGCGGGCCACATCGCTTTTGTCACGGCGTTCTACCTGATCGGCCAGCGCTTCGGCGTCTGGAGCCCCGCCGATGTCGAGTACTCCGACCTGCTCTCGACCGCCTTTCCTTGGCTCTATCCCCTGACTATCTCGCTACTGGCCGCATCGAGCGAAGAAGCGTGGTTCCGCCTGCTCGCCGTTCCGCTGCTGGCGCGCTACCGCTGGCTGGCAATTCTGCTGCCCGCCTTTGTGTGGGGATTTCTGCACGCCAACTACCCGCAGCAACCAGCCTGGATTCGCGGGGTTGAAGTCGGACTGATTGGCGTTGTTGCCGGGATCATGCTCTTCCGCTTCGGAATCCTCTCGACGCTGATCTGGCACTATACCGTGGATGCCGTGCTCATCGGCTCGTTTCTGTTCCAGGCGCAGGGCTGGTATTACCGCCTCACCGGCGCCCTGGTTGCGGGATTGGTTTTGTTGCCGCTGGCTGTGTCCATCGTGCGGTATCGACGCCACGGCGGATTTGTCACTGTCGTCGAAGAACCACCGCCCGCGCCTCTGCCGCCTCCTGTCGAAAGCCAAAGGGGCAGGGAGGTGCTGCCTCCGCTCCGCCCCACCGCGAATCCCCGGCTTCTGTTTGCGCTGGCCGCCGTGCTTGGCCTGGCTCTGTTTCTGAAGCCGACTCGGTATGGCGACTTCGTTCGTGTCCATTTGAGCCGCGACCAGGCTCTGGCCGCCGCGGGTGCTCCACTGCCGGGCTGGCGGGCGGTGGCGGATTTCCTGCCCAACCTGCCGGCCGCCGAAATCGAATACCTGCGCCGTCACGGCGTCGACTCTACGCCGATCCTGAAGCAGTTCACCTTCACCGGCCTGTGGCGCATCCGCTACTTTCAGCCCCTAAACCGTCAGGAACGCTGGCTGTACCTCAATCCGCAAGGGAAGGTGGTTCGCGAAGATCACATCTTCGGCGAACAGGACCCTGGCGCGAAGCTTTCGCAGGTTGACGCGCGCACCCTCGCGCAACGCTACTTGAGCGCGCAAGGTGTCGACCTGGCTCGTCTCCGCGAGGTGGACGCCGCTACCGACAATCTCGACTTGCGCACAGACCATCGCTTTGTCTGGGAAGATACGCTGTGGGTGGACACGGAAGCGCGCGCCCGCGTCTC
>JAEUQD010000108.1 GCA_016789925.1 Bryobacterales bacterium
GCGTGGAGGCGGCGCGAGGACTGCGAGCAGCACGAGGCGGGCGGGTCCGGGATTCCTGACGGAGTGCAGCACACCGGCCGGGGCCAGTGCCAAATCTCCCGCAGTGAGGAGTGCGCTCTCATCGCCCACGGTAACCTCGCCAGAGCCCTCCAGGACGAGATAGAGTTTGTCCTGCCCTTCATGCGCGTGCGCCTTGTGCTCCTGGCCGGGCTCGAAGGCGTTGAGTCCGGCATAGACAAATTCGCCGCGGGCCGCGGTACTCTTGCCCATCGCATCAGGCCGGAATTCGGCCAGATCTACAATCCGTTTGACAATCATCTTTTTGGTACCCGGCACGTCAGAGTTTGATCTTGTAGACCTTCATGGCGGTGCGGCCGAGGATCCATTCGCGGTCCTCGGGAGTGAAGAACGGGACGAGCTCCTTGATAGCGACGTACTCGAAGAAATTGGCGTAGAGCATGCGCTGCGCACCGTAGCGGTCGTAGAGGCGGCGGAGGAAGGGCCAGACGTCGCGGTAGGGGACTTCTTTGGTCTTGGAAGGATTGACCATGGTAGTGCGGATGTAGACGTTTGGGAAGCGGGCCATGTCGAGAAGGGGACCGAAGCCCTCGCTGTCGGGCGCGTTAATGTCGATCATCGCGAGATGGTCGATAACGATGGTGACGCCGGGGTAACGCTCGGCCATGTCGGCGACCTGTCCCACCTGGTGGGGCGAAAGGAAGATGTGGAAGACCGCGCCGAGTTGCTCGGCTTCCTTCCAGAAGGGATACATCACGGGGTCGTTGAACCAGACGACCTTGGGGTCGTAACGCGGGCTGATGCGGAGGCCGACAAGGCCGTCCTCTTTCATGAGGCGGCGGAGGCGGGAGGGATTCTCCTTGTCGCCGGGCGGGTAGAGCCGGTAGCCCACCAGCAGTCCGTAGCCGGAGAACTGTTTGGGCCAGGTCTTGACGCAGTGGATGGTGTAGGAATTATCGCGGCCGTAGTAACAGACGTGAGAGATGACGGTGTGGTCGTGCTGGTAAAGCTTCATCTCGCTGATCAGATACTCGCCGGAGTAATCGTAGTCGGCGATCCCGCGGGGGCAGGTGGCGAGTTCGGTGCGGATCGGGAAACGAGGGTCGCGTGTGACCCAGACATGCTCGGCGCAGTTGACGACGGGAGCGCGTTTCGGGGGAGCAGCCTGGGAGAGAGAGGCGGCAGCGGTGGTGGTGATGAGGTCTCGCCTGGTCATGGAAGTGTTCCTATCCTGGCTTCAACAATATCGCATCATCCCGCTACAGTTGGGGGGGAGACCGGCCGTTTCCGCCGCGTCATCGCGGCCATCGACGCACGCAACGCCGACGGCCCCCACTCCATCCCTTGATGGCGTAGCCCAGCCCAAGGAACTCACCCATGCCGGTGACCAATAGCCAGATCATCCTCCGAAAGGGCGCGCAAACTGAAATCTTCAATTGCAGCGGGCCAACGGGCTGCGCCCCGGTCCCGGCCACCTGCCTCGAACATCGATAACCCCAGCTCACCCGCACCGGCCGGACTATCGAGTCTGCCTCCAAGCTCGAGCACGTTTTCATCCTTCACCGTATTTTCGCCTCGGCGAAAAATGGCAATTCCTTCGAACACCTTTCCCGGGTAACGGAATGTTTTCTATCACTTACGAAATCTCCTTGCGCGGCCGCCCCCGCTTCTTCGCCGCCTCCACTACCGCTCCATCCACCACCGGCGTGGCCGCTTCCGCCGCCGGCTCCACCCCCTCCACCGCCGTCACCTCCACCCGGTAGCCTAACTCCATCAGCCGCTGCATCAGCCGCTGCTTCGTCTTCTCCCCATGCCGCCGGTCATAGTAATTCGCCCCCAACTCCCGGTACGCCACTCCATCGCGCAACATCGCATACGCCGTCGTCAGTATCTGGTGCCCCACCCCCACCACCGCCTTCTGCGGCCCCCGCCGCGCCATCCACCGCCGAAACTGCCCCTGCAAGTAACTCCCTTTCTTCCGCGAAGCCGCCCATCCCGCCTGCACCAACACCCGCCGCAAGTACCGGTTCCCCTTCTTCAACCGCACACTCTGCTTCTTACCCGCACTTTCCTTCTCCCCCGGACACATCCCTGCCCAACTCGCACAATGCGCCGCGTCTGGAAACACCGCCATATCCACCCCTAACTCCGCCACCAGCGTCCACGCCACCAACCGGTCCACCCCGGGGATCGTCATCAGTAACTCTACCTGCTTCTCATACGGACCCATGCACCGCCGGATCTCCGTGTCTAACTCCTCCAAATGCTTCTCCAGGAACTTCAGCCTCTTCAATAACTGCCTCAGCCGGAATTCGTGCTCCTTCGTGAAGTGCCCCGTCAGCGCCTTC
>JAEUQD010000112.1 GCA_016789925.1 Bryobacterales bacterium
GATTTGAATTGACTCGTAACAAAGAAAGGAATAACCAACTTATGACTACAAATACTTCAACGAATAACTACACGATCGATCCGGCGCACTCCTCGGCACAGTTCAGCGTGCGCCACATGATGATTTCCAATGTGAAGGGCGAATTCGGCAAGGTCACTGGATCTATCGTCTATGACCCCAACAATCTCCCGGCATCGAAGATCGAGGCGCTCATCGACGTGAATTCGATCAACACGCGAGAGCCACAGCGCGACGCGCACCTGAAGAGCGCGGACTTCTTCGACGCGGCCCAATTCCCGAACCTCACCTTCCGCAGCACGGAAATTCGCACAGCCGGTGACGGCATCGAGATCCGCGGGGATCTGACCATTCGCGACGTCACCCGCGAAGTCGTTCTTCAGGTCGAAGATCCGGTCGAGGAGGTGAAAGACCCGTGGGGCAATCTCCGGATCGGCGCCAGCGCTACAACCAAACTCAATCGGAAGGACTGGGGTCTGGTCTGGAACCAGGTTCTCGAAACCGGCGGTGTCATGGTGGGCAACGACGTCAAAATCACCATCGATCTCGAGGCAACCAGGAACGCCGTGGCGTAAGTGATACAGTCAAACCGGGTCCCGTATAATTTAGACAGGACCAAGCCATGCACAGCGAGTACATCGAAGAGCGCCACGGAGGCTACTACATAGCCGGGACGCGCGTTTCGTTGGATTCCGTCGTCTACTCCTTCAATGAAGGCCAATCCCCGGAAGCCATTCAGGAAGACTTCCCGTCGCTGAAGCGTGCCCAGATCTACGGCGCGATCGCTTTCTACCTGGATCATCAGGCTGAGATCGACAAGTACCTCGCGGACACCGAGCGCGAGTTCGAACGGAATGGCGTTCCGATGTCCGAGGCCAATCCCGACCTCTGGGAGCGCATCCTGAAGGCGCGGGCGTCGGCGCCGGCAAAGCAAGGTGAGTCCCACGCTTGAGCCTGCGGTTCCAGGCTGACAACGACCTTAAATTCGCAATCCTTACCATCTCCCGTCACTCGTCACTCACAGTTTTCCGCGCTAACCAGTGATACAGTCAGACTGGTAACTACTGCGTCGAATCGGATTTGTATGTCCAACCCACTCCCGTCTATCTTCTTCGGTCACGGCAATCCGATGAATGCCGTGACGACCAATGGCTACACGGAGGCTTGGCGGCGCATTGGGGCGGAGGTTGTCAGGCCGAAGGCCATTCTGGCAATTTCCGCCCACTGGTACGTGCCGGGCACGGGCGTCACCATTAGCACCGCGCCGCGGACCATCCATGATTTCGGTGGTTTTCCTCAAGAACTCTACCAGGTACACTACCCTGCGCCGGGCGATCCTAGTCTCGCCCGGCGCATTCAGCAACTCCTCAAACCCCTGCCCGTCACACTCGACGATTCCTGGGGTCTCGATCACGGGACCTGGTCGGTCCTTTGTCATGTTTATCCTCAGGCCGACATACCCGTTGTGCAGTTGAGCATCGACCGGACACAGCCGGCGTCGTTTCATTTCGAAGTCGGGCGGCGGTTGGCTCCGCTCCGGGACGAGGGCGTGCTCATCGCCGGCAGCGGGAACCTGGTCCACAACCTCCGCACCTATGCCTGGGGCAGGCACCAGCCTGAACCTTACGACTGGGCGGCGCGGTTCGAAACGGAAGCGAGAGCCGCGATGCTTGCCGGAGACTTCAAACCGCTCGTCGGCTACGAAAACCTGGGAGACGACGCACGGCTCTCGATTCCCACACCCGATCACTACCTGCCCCTCCTTTACGTCCTGGGAACCGGGCAAACGGGCGAGACGATCTCGTTTCCCGTCGAGGGCGTGGACGGTGGATCGATCTCGATGTTGGCCGTTTGTGTGGATCGGAAAACGAAATAGAGTGACCTTGCACCCAGACCAGGAAGTGATCCTTGGCGCTCTACTCCGCGCATTCGACCTGTTTGGAACCTTTGTCTTCGCCATCAGCGGGGCGCTTGCGGCGGCCAAACACAGACTCGATCTGTTCGGAGTCCTGGTGCTTTCGTTTGCGGCCGCCACGTTTGGGGGAATCGCTCGCGATGTGGTGATTGGCGCGGTGCCGCCCGCCTCGATTCAGGATTGGCAGTACGCGGGCGTCTCGATTCTCGCCGGAGTCGTCACCTTTTTCTGGTACTCGAAAGTAAGCCGGTGGCGGCATGCTGTCCTGCTTTTCGATGCCGCCGGTCTAGCCCTGTTTGCCGTGGCTGGGACAGGAAAGGCGCTGGCCTACCAGTTGAGCCCGGCGGCCGCGGCGCTGCTGGGCATGCTCACCGCGATTGGGGGCGGAGTCGTCCGCGATATCCTCCTATCGGAGGTCCCTGTCGTCCTGCGGGCGGAAGTCTATGCGGTGGCCGCCCTGGCCGGCGCGAGCATCGTCGTCGTTGGCCACCTGCTGCATCTTCCGACCACGCCGGTGGCTCTCGCGGGCGCGCTTATTTGCTTCGGAATCCGCATCCTGGCCATCTACCGCCGCTGGCAGTTTCCGGTCGCACGAACGCCGGACTCAGCACAGGAGTAATGAGTCCTCGGCGACAATGAAGAAAGACTGGAAGCATAGTGAGCGAACCGCAGTACATTATTGGAATCGATTTAGGCACAACCAATAGCGCCTTTGCCTATGCGCGCTTGGGTGACGACCGGGACTCCGGCGCCGTTGAGCAGTTCAACATAGCCCAGGTGACGGGGCCGGGCGAAGTACGCGAGGAGCCACTCCTGCCGTCGACGTTGTATCTGCATGGGGTGACGGATTTCGCGCAGGAGGCGGTGGCGCTGCCGTGGGACGAGAGTCCGGAGATGGTGGTCGGGGAGTTGGCCAAGCGCCGTGGGGCCGAGGTACCGCAGCGCGTGGTGGCATCGGCCAAGTCGTGGCTGTCGCATTCGGGAGTGGACCGGACGTCGGCGTTGTTGCCGCTGGGCGCGCCCGAGGGAGTCCGGCGCGTCTCTCCGGTGGAGGCATCTCGCCGGTATCTGGAACATCTGAAGGCAGCGTGGGAGGCGGCGCACCCGGAGGCGCCCTTCGCCGGGCAGCAGGTTCTGGTGACCGTGCCGGCATCGTTTGACGCCGTGGCGCGGGAGTTGACCGAGCGTGCGGCGCGTGAAGCCGGCTACGGCGACGTGATTCTGCTCGAAGAGCCGCAGGCGGCCTTTTATGCCTGGATCGAGCGGCACGAAGACTGGCGGCAACGCGTCGGCGTCGGCGACCTGATTCTCGTCGTGGATATCGGCGGCGGAACCACCGATTTCAGCCTGATCGTCGTGACCGAAAGCGGCGGCGAACTGCAACTGGAGCGCATCGCGGTGGGCGAGCACATTCTGCTCGGCGGCGACAACATGGACCTCGCGCTGGCGCGTCACGTCGAGCAGGAACTGGCTGAGAAGGGACGTAAACTCGACGCGCTGCAACTGAATGCGCTGTGGCAGAACTGCCGGACAGCCAAGGAGAAGTTGTTCGCGGAGGGGGAGACGGCGGCGGAGTATCCGGTGACGGTGTTGAGCCGGGGCAGCAGTCTGATGGCGGGGAGCATTAAAGCCTCCGTGCGACGCGCGGACCTCGAACGTATCGTACTCGAAGGATTTCTGCCGGAAGTGTCGAGCGAGGAGATGCCCGAGCGCCCGCGGCGCACGGGGTTCATGGAGATCGGCCTCCCCTACGCCGCCGACGCGGGCATCACACGGCACCTGGCGCGGTTCCTGCGGCAGCATGCGGCGAAGTCGGAACACGGGGCGCTGCGGCGGTCGGCGAGCGGATTGGCCGCGCCCACTCATGTGCTGTTCAACGGCGGAGTCTTCCGGGCGGGCCCGGTGCGCGAACGCCTGCTCGGTGTCCTGAATGGATGGCTGTCGGCGGACGGCTTGCCGGCAGCCGCGCCGCTGGCAGGCGAAGACCTGATGCACG
>JAEUQD010000239.1 GCA_016789925.1 Bryobacterales bacterium
CTGCTGAACTTGCGACGTGAATACACTGCTGCAATGGTTGGCGTGGTGGACGCGCTGGCGTTGGGCCGCGAGTTGGCGGCGGTAGCCCAGCGGACTGCCAGTTTCTGAGACGATGAGAGCCATGAAACAGGATCGCGTTCGGATCGGGCTGTCCATTTCCAGACGACAGTTGTTGTTAGGCTCGGCCACGGCGGCTGCTGCGGCGGGGGGCGACCGGCCGAACATTATCCTGTGCATGGCGGACGACCAGGGATGGGGCGACGTTGGTTACAGGGGCCACCCGGTGCTGAAGACGCCCGTTCTCGATGAGATGGCATCGTCGGGGCTGCGTTTCGAGCGATTCTACGCGGCGGCCCCGGTTTGTTCTCCCACGCGGGCGAGCGTGCTGACGGGCCGCCATCCGAACCGGTGCGGCTGTTTCTCGTGGGGCTACACCATACGGCCGGGGGAAGTCACCATTGCCGAGGCGTTGCGGGGTGCGGGCTACACCACCGGGCACTTCGGCAAGTGGCACGTCGGCAGCGTTCGCGCCGATAGTCCGGTGGCCCCGTCCAACAGCGGATTCGACGAATGGCTGTCGAGCCCGAACTTCTTTGAAAACGACCCGCTGATGAGCCACAAGGGCAAGGTCATCCGGACGCGCGGAGAAGGGTCGCAGGTGATTGTGGACGCGGCGGCCGAGTTCATTCGCTCGGCCACGGCCCGCAGGCAACCGTTTCTGGCCGTGGTGTGGTTCGGGTCGCCGCACGCGCCGCACCAGGCGCTCGATGCCGACCGGCGGCTTTACTCGAACCAGCCGGAGAAGCTGCAACACTTCTACGGCGAGATTACGGCGATGGATCGAGCCATCGGCAACCTGAGGAAGGAGCTGCGCGGCTTGGGAATCGCCGGCAACACTCTGTTCTGGTACAACAGCGACAACGGGGCGATCCCGGTGGGCTCGACGGGAGGTCTCGCGGGCGGAAAAGGCACACTCGACGAAGGGGGCATTCGCGTGCCCGCCATCATCGAATGGCCCGACCGCATCCGCAAGCCGCGCATCACGCAGATGCCCTGCGGCACGGTGGATATCTACCCGACGCTGATCGAGATCACCGGGGCGAAGGTCAGAAATCAAGTGAAGCCGCTGGACGGGGTAAGCCTGTCGCCGTTACTCGAGGGCCGCATGGAGAGACGAACCAAGCCCCTAGGCTTCTGGGTGTATCCAGCGCCGGGCATCGCCGTCGCCAGTGCGAAGTTGCTCGAGGCTCAGGCGTCGGCCACGCCGCCGGAGCAGTCCCGACAAACCACGAAGAGGTACCCGGAAGACGACCTCCCCGGACCCGCCGCATGGATCGATGGCGACTACAAACTGCATCGCAAGCGGCCGCCCGGCGGCGGAGAGACGATGGCGCTCTTCAATCTGTCGGACGACCCATCGGAGAAGGCCAACCTCGCCGCTCGCGACGGGAAACGGGTGGCCCGCATGCGGACGGAACTGGAGGCTTGGCAGAAGTCGGTGGTCCGAAGCCTCAACGGTGAGGACTACCGGTGAAGGACGGGACCGCGCCTGATCGTCGATCCTCGATATAGGAATTACCTAAACACGATCAATTTAGTAGTTTTGTCTTGACCCTCCCCTTTCCCCCGGTTTACACTGCTTCTAGACATGCCGCATTTCTGCTGTTGTAGCCGCTAGTTTCCCTTTCCCCGTCTTTTCCAACTCCATCCAGAAGAGGATTCCTAATTCATGCATTCACAAGCGATACGTGTGTCTCTTGGGGCGCTTTGGGCGCTCGGCAGCCTGCTGCACGCACAAACATCTACGATTCAAGGACTTATAGCCGATGGGTCCGACGCCACAGTCCAGGCCGCTGTGGTCACCGTAACCAACCTGGCCACGGGCGTTCCAGCCACGGCTGTCACCAATGAAAGGGGCCTTTATTCGATTCCCCTGCTGGCCGCCGGAACCTATCGCATCGAAGCCGCCAAAGACGGGTTCGCACCGGCGATCCGAAACGAACTGAAGCTGGATGTCGGGCAGACGGCCCGTGTGGATTTCCAGTTGAACGTGGGAACGGTGGCGGAAGTGGTGGAGGTCTCGGCGGCCGCGGCGCTGCTGGAATCCGAGACGACCAGCATGGGGCAGGTCATCGAGAACAAGCGCATTGTGGAAATGCCGCTGAATCTGCGGAACTACCTGGAGTTGGCGAAGTTCGCCAACGGCGTGCTGCCGGCGCGGACGCTGGGGCGCGGCGCGAGAACCGGGGGTGAAGACGGCACGGAGGGAGGCTTCATCGCGCTGGGTCAGCGAGCCTACCAAACCAACGTGACGCTGGACGGCGTGGACAACTCGTCACGCGCGTCGGGAGGCCCTCTCGGGTTTCAGGCGCAGGCCGTGAAGCCGCCGGTGGACGCCGTGGCGGAGTTCAAGGTGGTAACCAATAACAACGCCGCGGAGTACGGCTACCGCATGGGCGGGCGGGTGATCGTTTCGACACGGTCCGGGACCAACGAGTTGCACGGGACACTGTACGAGTTCTTTCGCAACGAGAAGCTGGACGCGGCGAACTTCTTTGCGAACCGCTCGGGGTCGGCCAAGCCCACGCTCCGCCAGAACCAGTTTGGCGGAACACTGGGCGGGCGGATTATCAAGGACCGCACGTTTTTCTTCTTCAGCTATCAGGGCACGCGGGTCCGGCGCGGACGGAGTTTTCTGTCGACGGTACCGAGCCTTGCGGCGCGCAATGGCGACTTTTCGGGAGAAGGGCTGAACCGGAACCGGATCTTCGACCCGTTGACCACGGTGGGCGCGGGCGCGGCGGCCGTGCGGCAACCCTTTGCGGGAAACATAATTCCGGCGGCACGCTTCGACCCGGTGGTGAAGCCGATCCTCGACCTGTATCCGCTTCCGAACGTCGCGGGACGAGACTACCAGCCGAACAACTACTTCTTCGCGCCAAGCGACAAGGACACGCAGAACCAGTACGACACGAAGGTGGACCACAACTTCAGCGAGAAAGACCGGACCTTCTTCCGCTGGAGCATCCGGGACGACAGCCGGTATCAGAACGGCGTGTTGCCGGAGCAGGCGTTTGGCGGCGGCCTGGGTCAGACGGTGGACCTGCCTTCGCACAACGTGGTCGGTTCGTGGACCCGGATGCTGTCGTCGAATGCGTTCAACGAACTGCGGTTCGGCTATACGCACTATCCGACCCGCTTCGATCTGCTGCAAACCACGAATCTGAACAAGCAGTTCGGGATTCAGGGCGCGCCGGGCGACGCGTTCAACGACGGTCTGGATCAGGGGCTGGCGCGATTCACGCCGGCGGGATACACGGAGATCGGGTCGAGGTCGTTCTGGCCCAACCGCAACTGGCTCTACCACTACCAGCTCAACGACAATGTGCTGATCCAGCGCGGCTCCCATGGCATCAAGTTCGGCGCGGAGTGGCGCCGGACGCGGGTATTTCGCGAGGCTCAGCGGTTCCGGCGCGGGCAGTTCGCGTTCTCGAAAGTGTTCACCGCCGAGCAACCGAACAATGCAGCCAGCCGCAACGCGACGGGCAACGGGCTGGCGGACATGCTGTTGGGCTGGGCATCGTCCACCACGGTGGGCAATCAACTGAGCGAGAACGCCATCGCGCCCTACTGGGGAGGCTATCTCCAGGATGACTGGAAAGTGACCTCGCGGCTGACAATCAACGCGGGTCTGCGGTGGGAACTCTTTCAATCGCCTTACTTCCCGGAGGGGACCAATATCGGGCCGCTGGGGGTCTCGCGGTACCTGACGGAATTCAACGTGCCGCGCACCGACCCGCGCTTTGAAACGTTCCAGCGTCCCGCCAACGGGCGCGACTGCGGCTGCAAGGAGGACTGGAACAACTTCGCGCCGCGGCTGGGGCTAGCCTACCGGCTGACAAATAAAACCGTAGTGCGGGCCGGCGCCGGCATCTTCTATGGGGAAGCCGACTATCTCACCAGCGAGTCTGCGCGGTGGATCAACCAGCCACCCAATTTCACGGAAGTAACCGTCAACAGCAACAACATCGACGCCGCGACACTGGTGCGGACCGGCTTCCGGCCGGTGCAGTTGCCCGCCGCGGCCGCGGCCGCGGGCACCAGCGTCGAAGTAAGCCGCGACGAATATCCGAATCAGTATGCATCGCAATGGTTCTTTGATGTGCAGCGCGAACTGCCCGGAGACATTTTGCTGGCGGTGGGCTACCAGGGCGCGAAGGCGACGCAACTCTATAGCGGGCGCAACATCAACAACGGCGGTCCGCATCCATCCATTCCCGAGGTCCAGCGGCGCGTGCGGCCGTTCTTCAATTCCGTAACGTTGCGCGACCCGGGGTCGAACTCCTCCTACAACGCTCTGGCCGTCAAGGTGGAGAAGCGGTT
>JAEUQD010000243.1 GCA_016789925.1 Bryobacterales bacterium
CCTCTCGCATGCCCAGCACATGGGCGACCGCTTCCTCATCGGCTATCCGCTCGCCGGTGAATGGCACAAGCCCGGCGTCGAAGTCGTCTCCCTCTACGTCGACCAGAAACCCCAGGGCGACCAGAGCGAAGCCCGCGCCAAGGAATTCAACTTCAAGGTCTACCCCACTATCGCCGAAGCCCTGCGCTGCGGAACGGACAAACTCGCCGTCGACGCCGTCATGATCATCTGCGAGCACGGCGAATACCCCAATAACGAAAAGGGCCAGAAGCTCTACCCGCGCTACGAATTCTTCAAACAGTGCGTCGACGTCTTCGAGAAGGACGGCCGGGCTGTCCCCGTCTACAACGACAAGCACCTCTCTTACAGCTTCGAAAAGGCGAAGTGGATGGTCGACGCCTCCAAGCGCCTCAAGTTCCCCATGCTCGCCGGTTCCTCCCTCCCGGTCACCTGGCGCCTCCCCGACCTCGAACTCCCCCTCGACTGCCACATCGAAGAAGCCCTCCAAGTCGGCGTCGGCGGCTCCGACCCCATGGACTACCACGCCCTGGAAGCGATGCAGTGCATGATCGAGCGCCGCAAAGGCGGCGAAACCGGCGTCAAAGCCGTCCAACTCATCGAAGGCGACGAAGTCTGGAAAGCCGGCGACGCCGGCCGCTGGTCCAAGCGCCTCCTCACCGCCGCCCTCTCCCGCAGCGACTCCCCCCAAGGCCTCACCATCGAAGACGCCCGCACCCAGGACTTAGTCGGCAACGGTCAACTCCCGAAGATCGTCAAGAACCCCTCGGCGTACCTAATCGAGCACAACGACGGACTCCGCAGCACGCTCCTGATGTTGAACGGAGCCGTCCGCGACTTCACCTTCGCCGCCAAAGTCCGCGGCATCCCCGGCATCCCCTCGACCCAGTTCTTCCTCACGCCGACGCCGAACGTGACGTACTCCGCCTGCCTGGTCTCGAAGATCGAAGAGATGTTCGTCACCGGCAAGGCCCCCTACCCGGTCGAGCGCACGCTAATCGTAAGCGGTGTCTTAGAGGCCTGCCTGACATCAAAACTGCAAAACCACCAGCGCCTCGAAACCCCGCAATTGAACGTCCGCTACCGCGCCCCACGCCACTCCAACCACGCGCGCAGTTAACGGTGATGGATTCAGCCGCTACGCAAGATCGTAGCGGCCGAGCTCCATCACCTTGTTCCACGCCGCCACGAAGTCGTTCACGAACTTCTCTCGCGCGTCATCGCATGCATAGACCTCCGCAAGCGCCCTGAGCTGCGAGTTCGAACCGAATACGAGATCGACACGAGTGCCGGTCCACTTCACGGCGCCGGTTGCCCGGTCGCGACCTTCATACACGTCCGGGACGTCCGGTTTCGGCTTCCACTCGGTACCCATGTCGAGCAGGTTCACGAAGAAGTCGTTGGTCAGCGTCTCCGGCCGCGCCGTCAAAACGCCATGCGGCGCTTGACCCACGTTCGCATTCAGAACCCGCATCCCCCCAATGAGCACCGTCATCTCCGGCGCCGTGAGCGTCAGCAGTTGCGAGCGGTCCACCAGGAAATGCTCCGCCGCTCCGGCGGCCCTGCCCTTCGCGTAATTCCGGAATCCATCGGCCACCGGCTCCAACACCGCGAACGATTCGACATCGGTTTGCGCCTCGGAGGCGTCCATCCGCCCCGGCCGGAACGGTACCGTTACCGCGTTGCCCGCGTTCCCAGCCGCGCGTTCGACCGCCGCGCAACCCGCCAGTACGATCACATCCGCCAGCGAAACCCTCTTGCCGCCGGACTGCGCCTGGTTGAACTCGTCCTGAATCCCCGCGAGCGCTTGCAGCACTTTCGCCAGTTGAGCGGGCTGGTTGACTTCCCAGTCCTTCTGCGGCGCCAGGCGAAGGCGCGCTCCGTTGGCGCCCCCGCGCTTGTCCGACCCGCGGAAGGTCGATGCCGACGCCCAGGCCGTCGAAACCAGTTCCGCCACCGAGAGCCCCGAAGCCAGGATCCTGCTCTTGAGCGCGGCAATGTCCTGCTCATCGATTAGTTCATGATTCACCGGCGGGATCGGATCCTGCCAGATCAGTTCTTCGGTGGGAACCTCCGGCCCCAGATAGCGCGCCCGCGGACCCATGTCGCGATGCGTCAGCTTGAACCACGCCCGCGCAAACGCATCGGCGAACTGGTCCGGATTCTCCATGAAACGCCGCGAAATCTTTTCGTATTCCGGATCGAATCGCAGCGCGAGGTCCGTAGTCAGCATCGCCGGCGCAATGCGCTGCGACTTGTCGTGCGCGTGCGGCACCGTGCCCGCTCCCGCGCCGCCCTTCGGGACCCACTGATGCGCGCCCGCCGGGCTCTTGGTCAACTCCCATTCATAGCCGAACAGGTTCCAGAAGAAATTGGTGCTCCACCGGGTGGGTGTCGTGGTCCAGGTCACCTCCAGGCCGCTGGTAATCGTGTCCGCGCCTTTACCGGAGCCGAAGCTGCTTTTCCATCCGAGACCTTGCTCCTCAAGCGGGGCGGCTTCCGGCTCGGGCCCCACGTGGGACGCCGGAGCCGCGCCATGTGTCTTGCCGAACGTGTGACCGCCGGCGATCAGCGCGACCGTCTCTTCGTCGTTCATCGCCATCCGCGCGAACGTCTCGCGAATATCCTTGGCCGCGGCCAGTGGATCCGGGTTGCCGTTGGGACCCTCCGGATTCACGTAGATCAGGCCCATCTGCACGGCCGCCAGCGGATTCTCCAAATCCCGTTCGCCCGAGTACCGCTGATCGCCCAGCCACGTCTTCTCGACGCCCCAATAGACGTCCTGCTCCGGTTCCCAAATGTCCTCCCGGCCGCCACCGAAGCCGAACGTCTTGAAACTCATCGATTCCAACGCCACGTTGCCCGCCAGGATCATCAGATCGGCCCACGAAATCTTCCTCCCATACTTCTGCTTCACCGGCCATAGCAGCCGCCGCGCCTTGTCCAGGCTCACATTGTCCGGCCAGCTGTTCAGCGGCGGAAAGCGCTGATTGCCCGTGCCGCCACCGCCGCGGCCGTCGCTGATGCGGTAGGTGCCCGCGCTGTGCCAGGCCATGCGGATGAAGAGCGGCCCATAATGCCCAAAGTCCGCGGGCCACCACTCCTGCGAGTCGGTCATCACCGCCAGCAGATCCTTCTTTAGAGCCGCGTAATCCAGGGTCTGAAATTCCTGGGCGTACTGAAAATCCGTGCCCATCGGGTTAGACAGTTCCGAATGCTGCCGCAGGATCTCCAGCCGCAACTGATTCGGCCACCAATCGCGGTTTGACGTGCCACCGCCTGAAATCGGATGAATCGGACACTTTGATTCTGTTGACATGGTGCTCGGGGTTCCTCCCCATCACTCTATGACGAACAGAGGCGGGACACAACGGGCCCGTCGCCCATCACCCGAATGGGGTAGCTCGCATCCTCGAGTTGCAGAAGCGTGTGAAGCCGGATCCAGACGGGTGGACCATTCGCGATTACCTCAATCACGGTCGGCCCTAAATGGCGGGGTAATGCTGGACTCCTCGCTCGCGGCCGCCCGGTGCTTTCCTGACGAGCGCAGCGAGTACACCAATGCGGTTCTTAGGGGGCTGTTCCGTCTGTTGGGCGTATGAGGTGCGCAATAGTGTTCTGATGGGAACGCGGCGTCAACGCGCCCTGGAGATGAATGGCTGGTTGATCCGGGTTGGCGGCCTGAAGGATGGTAACGACTTTGAGCGGCTCTGGGTTGAGCGTTTTCTTGCGACAGAGGCAGAAATCGACGATTTCGGTCGGTCGTGTCAAGAAAAATGTGTAGCACCGGATTTCGAAGATTTCCTGTCTGATGGTGAATTCCGGGGAATTGACTCTGTTTGTAGCTGGGCGCATAATGCCGTTGACAAGAAGGGCCGCCACTTGGCGGCTGTGACGCCGCGCGGATGGGTTTCTGGCCAGCCGGCCAGAGGGGTAAGATCCATCCCGGTATCGTTTGGTGAGTGGCTGCGGGTGACCGGCCACGGTTCACCGCGGGGTTTCCTAATCAACAGTTCTCAAGCGAGGGCCTTATGAAGACGAGGAATCTGTGGAGTCTTCCTGGCCTCCTCCTTCTGGCTTTTTAGGTGGCGCTGATGCCGGCGCCAGCCATTGCAGCCACTACGCCGGGGCCGGGGTGTATTCTGTATGGCGATTCGAACCAGGACGGTGTGTTCTGGGTCGAGGACGAATGGCTATTGGAGAGCTGGCTGAATGGCGTGCCACCGATCCCACAGCCGGGTACGCACGCATTTCTGGCTACCGACGTGGATTTTGACCAGCGGATCACATGGTTCGATGCGCTTCTCATTATCGACAAGCTGAACGGCATCATCGAGCACTTCCCCTACGGGGATTCCACGTGTTTGTTTTCGTTTGCGGGGTTTGAGTGGCAGGTCTACGATGTCTCCACATACGTGGTTCCGAATCAATATATTCCGCGGACCCCGGAGGATATTATCCATTCGGAGAGCGAGATTGCGATCAATTCCCATGACCAGTATGTGTTCAGAGGAGTGAAGACGATCGCGGACTTTCCGGAAGGCCCCGTTACCTTCACGATCGAGATGTGGCAAACGGAGATGTTTCACTGGCAATCACTCCCGTTTGGCGCTGTGTTGCCCAGTGCATCTTTGGCGTACTTCAACTGGGACCGGCAGTGGTATTTCGATACGGTGACGGAAAGCGGGGGTGGGGACCGGCATATTTATGACCTGACGCCGGGCGGCGCCCAACTGAATGTCCACTATTCCGCCAAGTTTGAGTACAATCCGGCGACGCACATGCTGGTGTTCTCCTTCCGGAAGGGGGATGAAGCCTACCAGGAGGTCTACCGGGGCGTGAGCTACTGGGGCCGGACTGGCATGGAGAGCCACGGCGAGAACCACCGGAACGGGCACAAGACCGCAAAGATTTTTCTTTTGAGCTCGGACGGGCATGGCACGGCGCACTACCGGTTGAGCTGGGAAGAAACGCCGCCGAGTGGGGACCAGACTCCGCCGGTGGTGAGCGCCTCGATAACTGGGACGCTGGGCTCGAACGGGTGGTACACGAGCAATGTGGGTTTGAGTTGGAACGTAAGCGATGCGGAGTCCGGGATTACGAGCACGAGCGGGTGCGAGGCGGTGAGCCTGACGGCGAACACGACGGGCGCATCGTTTAGCTGTACGGCGACCAACGGGGAGGGGCTTTCGACGACTGTACCGGCGACGATCAAGATCGACAAAGATGCGCCGGTGGTACAGCCGACGGTGACCGGAACGCTGGGGCTGAATGGCTGGTACCTGAGCGACGTGACGGTGAACTGGGCGGTGAGCGACGCGACATCGCGCATTGGGAGCAGCACAGGCTGCGGTGTGACGACGTTGACAACGAACACCGCGGGCACGACGGTGACGTGCAACGCGACGAACAATGCGGGGTTGACGACGGCGGGTCAAGTGACGGTGAAGATCGACAAGTCGCCGGCAGGGATCACGCGGAACCTGATTGCCGTGGTGGCGAGTTTGCCGAACGTCAATGCGGGCATCAAGAATTCGCTGACGTCGAAGCTGGATAACGCGCTGGCGAGCCTGACGCGGGGAAATGGGAACGCGGCGCGGAACCAGTTGGCGGCGTTCATCAACGAGGTGGAGGCGCAGGCTGGAAAGGCTTTGCGGGTGGCGGATGCGGTGTTTCTGATTCAGCAGGCGCGAAATGCGATGGCGGGGATCGTGTCGTGATGTTGGTGTAGTCGGGGCTGGGGTCGGCTATTCTACAGCTGAGAGGTTACATCGTGCCTGTGACTGAACTTTCCGATCAGGAGGCGGCCGCCCTAACAGCGAAGGCTGCGGCAGAGGGACTGACGCTGCAGGCATGGCTGAAGAAGATTGCCGAAGAGTCCTCGACGGCGCCGCGTTCTGCTCAGGAGGCGGCAACTCGGATTCTGGAATTGCAGAAGCGCGTGAAGCCGGATCCCGACGGTTGGACCATTCGCGATTACATCAATCACGGCCGCCCCTAAATGCCGGGGCTAGTGCTTGACTCCTCGCTCGCGACCGCTTGGTGTTTTCCTGACGAGCGTAGCGAGTGAACGAATGCGGTTCTCAGGGCGGTCTCAGCAGATCTCGAAGCGTTAGCACCCCGTCTGTGGGCGTATGAGGTGCGCAATAGCGTTCTGATGGGAACGCGGCGTCAACGCATCACGGCTGCCCATGCGCAGGAATTCTTAGGAGCTATCAACAGTATGCCGGTCCGGCTCGCGGACCCGGTTTCCTATGACGGTGTGTTCGACTTGGCCAATCGTCACGGCCTTACGGTCTACGATGCCGCTTACCTTGACTTGGCCCTGCGGGCAGGCCTGCCGCTTGCGAGCCTGGATAACGCTCTCTGTAACGCCGCCCGCAGATGTGGTGTAGGCTTGATCCAGGTATAGAGTCTTCCTTGCTTCGGCACTCGCGAGAAATGACACCTGTGCCCAAACAATTCAGTCTTTTCAATCGAAGGCCGGAAACCAAGGGCGTCCTTTGCGTCTTTGCGTCTTGGCGAGAGTCGAAGAATAGCTGCTGTGAGCGAAAACGCCATCGGTAGACACAAGCCCGTCAGGCTGCTGAAGCCGCGTGAAGCCGCGATTGGCTCTTCGGTGGAATGCCCACCTCAGTTGGCGTTGCCCTTCAAATCACATTCTCGCTGTATCCCTTAGCTTCGGAAAGCTGTTAAGCTAGCTTCAGCTGGATTGATTGCGAGGTGAGTCGTGGAAATCGGAGCCTTTGAAGCCAAAAACAAACTCGGAATGCTCCTGGACCGGGTAGAAGAACACGGCGAGGAAATCATCATCACGCGTCACGGCAAACCCGTTGCCCGTCTGGTTCCCAACGTTCCCAAAATCGACACCCTACAGGCGCGCGCCGCACTCGAGCGAATCCGAACCCGATCCGCCAACTTGCGGATCGGATTCGATTGGGAAGTCCTCAAGGCCGACCGCGACAGCGGCCGGCCATGAGCATCGTTCTCGACAGTTCCGCCACGCTGGCCTGGGTCTTTGTCGACGAGGTCACCGACCCCATTCGTCAAGTCTTCCATCGGGTCAGCGAAAGCGGCGCCTGGGTGCCGGGCTTGTGGAAGCTGGAAGTGGCCAACCTCCTCGAGATGGGCGCCCGGCGCGGTCGCCACGACGCCGCCTTTCGAGACGCCACCCTGGCGGATCTTGCCCTCTTGCCGATCAGCGTCGATACCGAGACCGACCGGCACGCCTGGGGGGCGACGGTCCAACTCTCGGCGCGCCATCGCCTCACTGTGTACGACGCGGCGTACCTGGAACTCGCCCTCCGGCGCGGACTGCCCCTGGCTTCCCTGGACGCCCGGTTACGCACCGCCGCCCAAGCCGAGGGCGTCCTTTTACTCGGGCGTGAATAGATACGTCGTGCGAGCCATTGAGATTAAGTCGCAACGCGATTGTCCCAAACGTGGAGCGCCCGGCCCGCACGCACCATCGCCTACGAATTCGCTTATTTCGTTTATCTCGTTGAGACGGTTATACAGCTGCGCACCCCGCGCTCCCCACCCCGCCAAAGGACTCAGCGAGACCGCTTTTTCTTGATCTCGGAGAGCACCGCCGGCGACACGCGGAAGCTAGTCTTTTGAAGCTCGGCCACCGCCTCATCGAAATCGGCGAGCCCGGCTTGTTCAGCTTCGTCGAGCACCGAAAGCGTGCCTGCAACCTTCAGCCCTCTGCGAACTGCCTCTTGGCGTCCCGCCTGCTCGTCGATGAGCAGCACATCGGCATGCACCTCAGTTGCCAGCGCGATTGCCTCGCTCTCTCCGAGGTCGAGGTGCGTCTGGATAAGGCCGCTCTTGGGCCGGAGAACTTCCACCCACTCGGGCGCTCTGCCGCCCCCATTTCTGGACTGGTTCCGGTGCCAATGGGTGCTTCAGTTCTTCCAGCACGGCCGGTGGAATCAGAATTCGCGATTAGAGCTGCTCGAGGAGGTCGATCTGCCCGATCAGAATGAGGTAGTTGATCGGCGACGTGTCTGCGACGACAACTGTCGAGAGCGGGTTCAGTGCTCAGCCTCTCCCGCCCGGAGTTGACGCAACGTCTTGCGATCCTGCTCGAAGTCTGCCCCCGTGAAGTCGTAGACTTCGTGTTCTTTCAAGAAAGCGTCCGCCTGCATGCGCGTCTCGAAACCAAGAAGCCTCCGCAACTGAGCGGCGGTGAGAGCTTGGGATCTATATGCTTCGATCGCCAGACTTTCGAGGGCTGCTCGATGCAGGTCCTTCCACTTGGATTCCAGTCCCTGCGCGATGTCTTCTGGCAGTTCCAATGTAATCTGCATGCCAGCGTTCCTCCAATTCAGTATCTCAAGGTACAATGCCGCGTGGGAAGGTCCACTCCGGAACGAGGCGTACAGCCGTACCTCGTCGAGATCGGCCTCATCGACATCGGCCGCTGCTCTGAGCACACCAGCCAAGTCCTTTGACATGCCAAAGTCCCGTACTGTGCCGGGGGTATGTGGCTCTGACTGATGTTCTCCAGAGCTTCATGCCGGACGTGCGGTTGTCGCCTTCTCCGGCGCCGGAC
>JAEUQD010000981.1 GCA_016789925.1 Bryobacterales bacterium
GCGCTACTCCGACGTCGTGGTCGGCATCAAGATCGCCCACTATGCCGGACCCGAATGGATCGCCGTCGACCGCGCCCTCGAAGCCGGCCGCCTCGCCAACATCCCCATCATGGTCGACTTCGCCACCTTCCGCGACGAACGCCCCTTCCCCGAACTCGTCTCGACGCGCCTCCGCCCCGGCGACATCTATACCCACGCCTACCTCTCCGCCGTCCCCATGCTCGACTCCGCCGGCAAGGTGCTGCCCTACCTCTTCGCCGCCCAGAAACGCGGCGTCATCTTCGACGTCGGCCACGGCGGCGGCAGTTTCTCGTTCCGCCAGGCCATCCCCGCAATTAAGCAAGGCTTCCTGCCCAACTCCATCTCTACCGACCTGCACGTGGACAGCATGAACGCCGGCATGAAAGACATGCTTAACGTCGCGTCCAAGTTTCTCAACATGGGCATGTCGCTCGACGATGTGGTAGCCCGCTGCACCTGGGCCCCCGCCCAGGAAATCCGCCGTCCCGCCTCCGGCCACCTGACGCAAGGCGCCGTCGCTGACATCGCGGTGCTCCGCCTCGAACGCGGCAAGTTCGGCTTCATCGACTCGCGCCGCCTCAAAATGGAAGGAACCCAGAAACTCACCGCCGAACTGACAATCAAAGGGGGCCAGGTTGTTTGGGATCTCAACGGCCTCGCCTCCCCGCTGTGGAACAGCCCTGAAGCCGACCGGTTCACCTCTCGGAAGAAAGGCCGCTAGCTGTCACGTCCGGCCGGGGATTGCATCTTTCCTGCTTAGATCAATCCCCATGATTTACCAACTGGAATCCCAACGCCCCCTCGTCGACATCGAGCGCGAACTCCACGAATCGGCCGCCCGCAACAAATTCGGCGTCATCGCCGTCCACGACCTCCAGCAAACCATGCGCAACAAGGGCGTCGAACTCGCCATGGAGTGCCGCATCTTCGAGGTTTGCAATCCCCATCAGGCCAAACGGGTGCTGGAAAGCGACGGCGCCATCTCGACGGCCCTGCCTTGCCGCATCTCCATCTACGGCTCCCCGGGACGCTACACGCTGGCCACGATGCTCCCCGTCGAGATGATGAAGGCCTTCGACAACCCCGCCATCGCCCCCGTGGCTCAAGAGGTACAGGAGGTGCTGATCCGCATGATGCAGGACGCGGCGGGTTAAGTCCGCCCCCGCAGCCGGTCCAGTTCCCGGCGGTTCCGCTTTGAGGGCCGGCTGTCGTGGAAGTCGAAAAACTCGGGCATCGACTTGCGCTCTTCAATCGCCTTCAGCCGTGCTTGGCGGCTCTCCTCGGTCTCCCGGTAGAGCGTCTGCGCCACCGCCGCCGGTCCCCGCATCTCACTGAGGATCAGCACCTCCACCTGAAAGTCCCCTCGCTCGGTCTTGACGTGCAGCAAGTCCCCCACGTGGACTTCACGCGATGGTTTGGCCGGTTGCCGGTTGGATTGAATCCGGCCCAACTCGCAGGCGTGGGACGCCAGCGAGCGAGTCTTGAAGAACCGCGCGGCCCATAGCCACTTGTCAATCCTCACCCTACCCATCATCCTTCCATTCTCATCCCGAATCCCATATGGATGAGCCGGCCCGGAATGGCCCAGGGACGGCCAAATGTAACATTAAGAGATGGCAAGATTCTGGCTGGCGCTGACGTTGGTGGGATGGGTCGCGTTTGCCGGAGGCATCACCTACATCGGGGGCACGGACACCGGCGATTGGGAGTACGCGCTGAGTACCGGGTTGCGGCGGATTGGCTACCTGGCGGCGCTGAGCGCGGCGGCGGGCCTGGCATTAGGCGCCTTAGGGTTTTTCTTTTCCAAAAGGAAAGGACGCGATCCCGTGCAAGGGGCCAAACTGCTTGCGATGGTTTCGCTGATGCCGCCGCTGGTTGCGGGCGTGGGACTGACGATGGAGCGGTCGAACGGTCGCGATCCCTGGTTTGTGCTGCCCAGCCAACCGTCGTGGCTGGTGGATTCGCTGGAGCGGCGGAATCCGGAACTGGAGGTGGAGGATATCGGCGACGGCGGGGTCGCCTTCCACAAGGACGGGCAAAGGATCAGTTTCTGGCCGTGGCAGTTGAAGCACGCCCGAATTGACTGGCGAAAGTGCGAGCCAGCCGATGTCGAGATGCTGGGCGCGGTGCGTCCCGATCCACCGGCTCCGTGCGCGCACCGGGTGAGAGTGGAAGCACCGGCAGAGTCGTTCACGCTGCTGGCCTTTTCGATTGGGGATGTAGACCCGGAAGCGGCAGCCAAGGCGATGCAGAAGCAGTACGAGGGAGTAGGTGGCAGCTACAAAGACCACCTGGTGATCGAACATGGCGGCGTGCGGCGGCGTATTGAAGGGCGTGCCACCAGGCGCTGGGGCAACTGGCTCTACGTCGAAGTAATCGATCGGGAGACGGCTAACCGTTCTGACCGCTGAGCATCGACTCGATGTTGACGATGTCTGTGGGGTAGTCGCCGGTGTAGCAGGCGTAGCAGTAGTCGAGGCGTTCGGAGTCGCCGACGGCGTCGCGAAGCATGGGGAGCGGGAGGTAGCCGAGGGAGTCGGCTTCGATAAAACGGCGAATCTCCTCCACCGAGTTATTGGCGGCGATAAGTTCGCGCTTCGTCGGGGTGTCGACGCCGTAGAAGCAGGGGGACAACGTCGGCGGGCAGGAGATGCGCATGTGGACTTCGCGCGCGCCGGCGTTGCGGACCATGCGGACGATCTTGCGGGAGGTGGTGCCGCGGACGATAGAGTCGTCCACGAGGACCACGCTCTTACCCTTGAGCAAATGGCGGACGGGATTGAGCTTGAGTTTCACGCCGAAGTCGCGGATGGCCTGGGAGGGCTCGATGAAGGTCCGGCCGACATAGTGATTGCGGATGAGGGCCTGGCGGAAGGGGATGCCGGCTTCGGCGGCGAAGCCGACAGCGGCGGAGACGCCCGAGTCCGGTACGGGCACGATCACATCGGCGGTCGGGGCTGGACAGGCGCGTGCCAGCAAGCGGCCCATCTCTTCGCGGGAAGCCTGGACGCTGCGTCCGAAGACGAGCGAATCGGGACGCGAGAAGTAGACGTGTTCGAAGACGCAGTGCGCTGGATTGCGCGCCTTGGCGAAACGTTCCCGCGAAATGCCATTGGGACCAACGATCACCATCTCACCGGGCTCGACTTCACCGACATAAACGGCGTTCAACAGGTCGAAGGCACAGGTTTCCGAGGCGAAGACGTGGGAGATACGGCCGCCGGAGAGTTCTAGCTGGCCCATGGCCAGGGGACGGAAGCCGTGGGGATCGCGGGCGACGATCAACTGGTCCTGGGCAATGAGCACGAGCGAATATGCACCTTCAATTTGCAGGAGAGCTTCGCGGAGGGCCTCCGGGAGGCTTTTCTCGCGCGAATGGGCCATGAGGTGGAGCACGACTTCGGTGTCGGAAGTGGCCTGGAAGATCGCGCCGTCGGCCTCGAGCATGGCCTTGAGTTCCGTGGCGTTGGTGAGGTTGCCGTTATGGGCGACGGCAATCTGGCCCTTGGCGCAGTTGACCGCGAACGGCTGGGCGTTTAAGAGAACCGTGTCGCCGGAAGTGGAATAGCGCGTGTGCCCGATGGCGATGTGGCCGGGGAGCCGGCCGAGAACTTCCGGAGTGAAGATGTCGGCCACGTGGCCCATGGACTTGTGGCACTGCAACTTGCGCCCATCGGTAGCGGCGACGCCGCCGCTCTCCTGGCCGCGGTGCTGCAAGGCATATAAACCGAGATAAGCGAGCTTGCTGGCCTCCGGATGTCCGTAGATGGCCATTACGCCGCATTCTTCGTGGAATTTGTCGAACAGCATCAATCCAGCCCCTTCGTCCTTAGACGCTTACTGGCAGGTCGGCTTCTACCAGGTTGGGCAGCGCTTCGTCCCAGCGCTGCCGGAGTGTGGCCACATCGGCGTCCACCAATGCCTCTCCGTTGCGGGAGATGGTGAGACGGCCGGCCTGAGTTACGCCAATGACGGGGGAGGGGACGCCATGGCGCTGAGCGATTGCGTGGACCGCATCGGGGGCTGCGGTGGAGACGAGGACCCGCGAAGGCCCTTCGTGGAACAAGAGGATTTCCGGTTGCAGGTCCGCCGGGGCGTCGATGGCCGCGCCGATGGCGGCGGTTCCGAACGAACACTCGGCGGCAGCGACCGCGAATCCGCCGTCGGACAGGTCGTGGGCAGATTCGGCGACGCCGGTGGAAACGATTTCGCGGATGGCGGAATGGACGCGCTTTTCGAAGTCCATGTCGAGGGCGGGCGGCAGTCCCCAGCTTTGGTTGAGGACGGTGCGGGCGTATTGCGTGCCGCCGAAGCGCTGGGTGTCGCAGCCGCCCCAACCGCCCAGCAGGATGACAGTGTGACCGGCTTGCGTGAAAACGGGACTGACCGGCTGTGCCGTCTTGAGCAGTCCCACGATGCCGATGACCGGCGTGGGGTGGATGGGCTCGCCCAGCGTTTCGTTATAGAGCGAAACGTTGCCGCCGGTGATGGGTGTTTCGAAGAAGCGGCAGGCATCGGCCATACCCTCAATCGAATCGACCAACTGGCGCATGATTTCGGGCCGCTCGGGGTTGCCGAAGTTGAGATTGTTCGTCGCAGCCACCGGGAGCGCGCCGACAGTGGAGAGGTTGCGGCAGCACTCGGCCACCATCAGCATGGCGCCTTCTCTCGGATGGAGCATTGAGTAGCGGCCGTTGCCGTCGAGCGCCATGGCCACGGAGTTGCCCGTTTCCTTGATGCGGATGATGGCGGCGTCGCCCCCCGGGCCCCGCACGGTGTTCGTGCGCACCTGGTAATCATACTGCTCCCAGATCCAGCGTTTGGAGCAGAGGTCGAGGGAAGAGACGAGTTGGGTGAGGGCGCCGGTGAGGTCGGGGTTCACGGGGATGGCGGAGGGACCTTCGAGGGGGACGCTGCGATAGGGCGCGACATCGTGCGGACGGTCATAGAGCGGAGCTTCGTCGGCGAGCGGGCGATTGGGAATTTCGGCGACGACTTCGCCGTGATTGCGCACGCGGAGGATACCGTCATCGGTGACCGTGCCGATCTGGACGGCGTCCAGTCCCCACTTGCGGAAGACGGCGTAAACTTCGTCTTCGCGGCCCTTTTCGGCGACCAGCAGCATGCGCTCCTGCGATTCCGACAACATGATCTCGTAGGGAGACATGCCGGTTTCGCG
>JAEUQD010000253.1 GCA_016789925.1 Bryobacterales bacterium
CGCAGAGTGTTCACGGCGCGGAAATACACGCTGGCCAGCGCCGTCGACAGTAACTGGATCGCCGGGGCCATCTCCGGCTGATCGTTCATCACCAGCGTCAACAAGAGCGGACGCTCGGGAGCATCGAGGGTCGCGCCGGCACGCTCGCCGAAGATCGGCTCGAGTACCGAGACGCGCAGAGCTTCGAGCATGTTATCGTCGGCTTCCTGATCCACGCCGCTGAGCAGCACGCCCATCGACACCGGCCTGGTATCCGCGAAGAATGCCGCAAATGCAGCCCCACCCGCGGCCGCCGCCCACTCCAATTCCACATCGCCCTTGGCCACAAACGGCAGTTTCTCCCGAAACTCACCGGGGCGTCCCGCCAGGAACTCGGCGAACAAGTTGCACACGGCGCGGCCCTGCGGCAGTTCAGGCTCGAGATCGAAGGCGGCGGAGTCGACACGAGCGTCTTCCGCGCGAATGGTGCGCACCGTAAACATTCACACAGGCTATCACCTGACGCACGCGATTTTCGTCATACTTTGTTAACGCTGGTTCGCGACACTGGAAAGAGATGCGAAATTGGATTTTAGCCGCGCTGACGTGTACCGCGGCGCTGTGCCAGGAGAGGACCGGACAAATCGGCGGACGTGTGATGGATCCGTCCGGCGCGCCCATTGCGCGGGCGGAAGTCCGCGCGACGAATCTCGAGACCGGACAGCAGCGCCCGGCCGCGTTCACCGATGACGATGGAGGCTTCCGCCTACCGCTGTTGCCCGTCGGCCAGTACCGGGTGGAAGCGCAGAAGGAGAACTTCCAAACCGTCGCCCGCGAAGGCGTAAGGGTGGATGTCAACCAGGCAGCACGCGTGGATCTCACGCTACCGCTCGCGCCTTCCCTGCAAACTCTTACCGTCGTCGGCGACGCCTACCAGGTCAACACGCAGACCGCCACCGCCGGCGTGACGATCTCCGAACGCGCCATCTCGGAACTCCCACTGAATGGCCGCAACTTCGTACAACTCGGCACGCTCATCCCTGGCGCCGTGCAGACGCCCTCGCGGTTCGAAACCCAGGGCATTCAGCCCGCCCGCAACGGCTTCGCCGTGAATGGCGCGCGCACGCAATCCAATGGCTTCCTCCTCGACGGCATCACGAATTCCGACCCGCATTTCAACGGATATGTCGTCACACCACCGCCGGATGCCCTGGAGCAGTTTAAGATTCTCACCTCGTCCTTTTCGGCCGAGTACGGCAACAACGCGGGCAGCATTGTCACGGCGATTACGAAGGCCGGCAGCAACCACTGGCACGGGCGTTTGTGGAATTTCCTGCGGAACGATGCGATGGACGCGCGCGACTTCTTCGCCACGTCGCAGCCACCACTGCGGCAGAACCAGTTTGGCGGGTCGGCCGGCGGCCGTGTGATTCGCGACCGCACGTTTGTATTCGGCTATTACGAAGGGTTGCGGGCACGGGTGGGGACGACGCTCAATTCGGTAGTGCCCACGGCGGCACAGAGGCGCGGAGAACTCACCGGACTGACGCCAACGCCCCGAGATCCTCTCACCGGCCAACCTTTCCCCGGAGCAGTGATTCCAGCCACGCGCATCGACCCGATTGCAACACGATTGCTGGAATCGCTCGTTCCCCAATCGAACTCGCCGGGCAACCGCTACATCGCCTCGCCCAGCGTCGCCACCGATAGCGGCCAGACGGGCTTCCGCCTCGACCATCGCCTCAGCGACGCGAACCTCCTGTTTGTGCGCTATTCGCGACAGAGCGGCACCGTGCGCAACCCGCTTGCCGCCGCCACCTTTTCGCCGGCGGGCTCCGATTCGGAAGACACGGCGCACTCGGCCGTCGCCTCGAACACGTGGACCCTCAGCGCCAACAAGCTCAACGAGGTGAGTGTCGCGTTCCTCCGGCAGTATTCCCGCCCGGCCACCTGGAGCGGCCAGGACCCCGCTTCTTACGGTTGGCGCTACCCCGCTACCGAACCCACGGCGCTCGGGCTTCCGCAAGTCGCCATCACCGGACTCTTCTCGGTTGGCGACATCGCTCAAAGCTGGACCCAACTCGCGCGCAACACCTACCAGTTGTTCGACAACTTTTCCTGGATTCGCGGCCGGCACAATTTCAAATTCGGTGGCGACTACCGGCTGAACCAGATCTACCTCATCT
The DNA here is from genome assembly GCA_016789925.1 of Bryobacterales bacterium. Taxonomy (GTDB): domain Bacteria; phylum Acidobacteriota; class Terriglobia; order Bryobacterales; family Bryobacteraceae; genus JADLDI01. The sequence continues at coordinate 2,166 of JAEUQD010000253.1, forward strand.
TTCCCAACCGTCCCAACGGCGACTTCTCGTTCACCGGCGCGGTCTCCGGCAATGCGCTCGCCGACTTCCTGCTGGGCCGTCCCGCGCAGTTCCGGCAAGGCGGCGGCGAACCGGCCAAACACTTCGTCGGCCATGCCGGTGCGTTCTATGTCCAGGACGATTGGCGCGTCACTCCGCGCCTGACGCTCAACTTCGGTCTCCGCTACGAACTGCCTGTACCGTACTACGACAAGCAGGACCGAGTGGCCTCCTTCCAGCCGGGACGGCAATCCCAGGTCCGCGCGAACGCCCCGCCCAACCTCCTCTTCCCCGGCGATGCCGGCGTGCCGCGGTCCACCATACCGACCGACCGCAACAATGTCGCTCCGCGCTTCGGCTTCGCCTACGATGTCACCGGTAGCGGCCGCACGAGCATCCGCGGAGCGTTCGGCATCTTCTACGACGCCGTGCCCAGCGTCGCCGTCTTCCAGAACATCAACGTTCCCCCGTTCAATCGCTTC
>JAEUQD010000311.1 GCA_016789925.1 Bryobacterales bacterium
AACCCAGACTGTTGCTCCAGACTAAGTTCAGCAGCAGGTGTCGAAGGACGGAGGGCACTGGCCAAGGTGGCGAGGGGATCGGAAAGAGCTGTACTGGCGAGCAAGATGGGACGCTGATGGCGGTGGAGGTCAATTCGGGGCTGCCGTTGCGGCTGGGAATCCCGCGAGCGCTATTCGAGACGCAGAGGCGAAATTCATTTAAAGGTTACGACGTGGCGAAGGACGGGAAGCGGTTCCTCGTTGCCTTGCGGGTAGAGGAGCAGGAAAGTCCGCGTGCGGTCACGGTGATCCAGAACTGGCTCGCCGGGGCGCGGAGGTAGCATGGTTGCGGGCAGGAATGCGATACTTAGTGCCGTGCCCACCGTCTGGCGCACAGGTCCGTATCGAGTGTATTTCTATAGTCATGAGCCGAACGAACCGCCTCATGTGCATGTCGACCGAGACAATCAGTCGGCGAAGTTTTGGTTAGGACCGGTGCGGCTGGCGTTCAACATGGAATTCAATCCGACGGAACTGCGGCGAATCCAGGGTCTCCTGATGGACAACGAGAAGTAACTCGTGGAGGCGTGGAATGACAGGTTCGGAACCTAGGTCCGGAGAGCGCGTCAGGGACGTGCACTTCACGGAAAACACTCTCGCTGTCGACCTCATGGACGGCCGCACGATCATCGTTCCGCTGGTGTGGTTTCCGAGACTTTGTCAAGCAACGCCAGAGCAGCGGAGGAACTGGCGGGTGAGCAGCGCGGGGTTTGGCATCCACTGGCCGGATGTCGATGAGGATCTGAGCACGGCGGGGCTGTTGCGGGGCGCGCCCGCGGCGGCAGAACCGGCGGTCCGCAGGCGCGGATAACTCCAGAGGGAACTAACGATCATGCCGCCGGCGGAGGGCGACCAACTCGGACCGTATGAGGTGCTAGCGCCTATCCCGCCTATGGTTGTGGTGCTGAATTGGGCCGCGCGGCTGGGGAGATGACGACGCCTGCGCGGTCCAATGGCAAGAGTCAGGCTATTATCGAGCTATGGGGAGAATCGCCGATTTGACTCGACCCGGCCTTGCCTCGAAAGAAGACAAGCGCGCCGTGTCGGCCTTGGGCCGGAAACTACGCCGAATCAGTGAGAAGAGCGCTGCCTCCGGCGAGAAACAACTCACACGGCGCGAACTCGAACGCGAACTGGCGGAACGCCGCGGCGGGATTCGCTGAGCAGGATGAGAAGGACGTTCCTCGATAGCGGCGTCCTTCTTTCCGCTATCCGGTCCGCGGGACAGGACCGGGAACAAGCTCTTCAATTGCTGGAAGATCCTGATTGTCTTTTCTTGACGAGCCCGTTTGTTCACCTGGAACTGGTTCCGAAGGCTCAATTTCACAAAAAGCGCCTGGAAGTGCGTTTCTACGAGGAGTATTTTCGAGTCGCTGAATGGTGTCGCGATCTCGAGAGGGTCGCCCGAAGGGAAGCAGTGAAATCAGGGCTTTCGGCGATGGACGCTCTGCATGTTGCCGCTGCTTACTTGGTGCAGGCCGATGAACTGGTAACAACCGGGCGTCCCGAGAAACCGCTGTTTCGCACAATGTTGGTCAAGGTGAAGTACCTATTCTCGTAACCGTCAAGGTCCCTCCGCCGCAGCGCATGTCTTGGAGCTGTGTTTGAGGCGTGGCAGAACGCGCGGCGAGTCCAATTCAGTCACGGCCGTTGCGATAAGCTAATTCGAATACTATGCCGCTGGCGGCCGGCGAGAAACTCGGACCGTATGAAGTCCTCGCGCCCTTGGGCGCGGGTGGGATGGGAGAGGTGTACAAGGCGCGAGATACGCGGTTAGGGCGGACCGTTGCTGTCAAGGTTCTGCCGGACCATATCGCGGGGCGGGAGGATGCGCGGGGGCGGTTTGAGCGAGAGGCGCGGGCGGTGGCTTCGCTGAATCACCCGCATATCTGCGTGCTGCACGATATTGGACCGAATTACATGGTCCTGGAGTTGATCGAGGGGGAGACGCTGGCGGCGCGGATCGAGAAGGGGGCGTTGCCGCTGGCGCAGGCGTTGCAGTATGCGGTACAGATCGCGGATGCGTTGGACCGGGCGCATCGGGCGGGGGTGACGCATCGCGACGTGAAGCCGCAGAACATCATGCTGACGCGGGACGGGGTGAAGGTGCTGGACTTCGGGTTGGCGAAGTCGACGGCCAAACCTGCTCCGACGCAGGAGACGCTGACGGAGGTGTTGACGACGGAGGGCACGGTGTTGGGGACGCCGCAGTATATGGCTCCGGAGCAGTTCGAGGGGAAAGAGGCGGACGCGCGTTCAGATATTTGGGCCTTCGGAGCAGTCCTCTACGAAATGGTGACGGGACGAAAGGCGTTCGCCGGGAAGAGCTATACGAGTCTCGTGGCGGCGATCCTGGGAGGCGAGCCCGCGCCGATGGCGGTGAAACCGTTCACACCAACGTGGCTGGAACGATTGGTTCGGCGGTGTCTGGAGAAGGACCCGGAGGACCGGTACCACGCGATGCGCGATGTCGTCTTGGACTTGCGCACGCCGCCGGTCGAATCGCAAGCGGCGCGGCCAAACCGCTGGCCATGGGCGGTCGCCGCGGCGATGGTCGCGCTTGGCGTGCTGGTGGGCTGGGTGTCAACAAGACCCCGGCCGGCGCCGGAACAGGTGCTTGGGTTTCAGATCCTCCCACCCGAAGGAGGCCAGTTCGACGGCGGCGGCGCTGCTCTCTCGCCCGACGGCCTCTGGTTGGCATTCTTTGCCACCGCGCAGGGCAAGAGTGGACTCTGGGTCCGGCCCATGGACGGCAGGGCGGCGCGGCTGGTACCCGTCACGGAGAGCGGGGGGTTCTTACCGTTCTGGTCGCCGGATGGCCGTTCCCTCGCGTATTGGAGTTCCGGCGCGCTCTGGCGGGTGGACCTGGTTGGCGGCGCGCCCACCGTCATTTGCAGGGAGTACGGAACCAGCGGCGAATGGTTGCCGGACGGCAGAATCGTCTTCGTGCTGGGGTCGGGACTCCATCGCGTTCCGGCGTCCGGAGGAACACCGGAGCCGCTAACCACGCTCGATACCGCGCGCGGCGAGACGGGCCATCGGTCGCCCCAAGTCCTTCCGGGCGGACGGATCTTGTTTTCTGTTATTGGCAAGCCGGAACATGCGGGAGTCTACGTAACGTCGCTTGCCAACCCCCGGGAACGGATCCGCCTGATGACCCAGCCGAATCTCAGTGTCAGGTACCGGGCAGGCCACCTGCTCTGGCAACGCGGCTCCACGCTTGTCGCCCAGCGATTCGATCCCGACAGGCTCCAGCTTTCCGGGGAGCCGACGCCCATCGCCGAAGGAGGTGGCCTGGCGGCCCTGTCCGACGGCCTGCTGATGTACCGGCGGCGGTCCGCCCTCGGCGCCCAGTTCGCCTGGCTGGACCGCACGGGCAAGGTTGGTAACTCGTTGGGCCAGCCGGGCTACTACGTAGGGCAGCACAG
>JAEUQD010000335.1 GCA_016789925.1 Bryobacterales bacterium
ACTTTGCCCATCGTGCCGTCCTCGAACTTGACCAAAATCACGCTGTTGGGCTCGTACTCGTAGTCGAGCGGGTTGCCTCGGCTGAAGTTGGCGTAGCCGAAGACTTCGACGGCCTCTTTGCCGACAAACCAGCGCAGACCATCGACGGCGTGACATCCGGCGGTGAGCAGGGCGGAACCGCCGAAGGCGCGCTGACGGAGCCAGGGGTAGAGACCATAGGCTTTGGTAATTCCATGCAGGTAGTCCACTTCGCCATAGAAGAGGTCGCCCAACATGCCGTCGGCGAGAATCGTCCGGATCGTCTCGTAGAGCGGATTCCACCGAAGGACGAAGCTCACGACGCTGCGTACGTTGTAGTCGCGAATGGCGGCATCGAGCTTGCGCAACCCGGCGAGGTCGAGCGCAACCGGCTTTTCGACAATGACGTGCTTGCCGGCCTGGGCGCAGGCGACGCCTTGCTCGACGTGCAGATGTTGGGGCGTGCAGATTGAGACGACGTGGATGTCGTCCGACCGGAGCAACGCGTCGAGGTCGGTGTAGGCGCGGCAGTTGTCGAGACCGTACTGGCGCGCCTTGGCCTCGGCCTTGGCTTGGTCGCGGCTGAGGATGGCGCGCACCTCGGTGTGGGGATTGGTTTGAAATGCGCGGATATGCTCGCCGGAGACGTCTCCGGTGCCGAGGATGGCCGCACCCAAAGTCTTGCTCATGGCTTCTCCTTGCTCCAGGACTGGAAGCGCCGGTCGAGCGCTTCGGCTTTGGGCTCGCCGCCGAAGGCGAGCACGCCCCAGCGGAAGCGGATGGATTCGCCGCGCGCGAGTTGAAAGGGCTCGCGGAAGGTGGGGGCGGCGCTCATGTAGCCGAACGCCTTGTTCATGACGAAGAAGGCATTGGGATGGCGTGGATTGGCGGGATGGTCAAAGAATGCGACACCCAACCCCGCGCCGGTGTACGCACACCACTTCGCCGGCTCGCCGTTGGCCTTCTCAATCGTGGCCGTGCCGTTCGAGTTGAGTACCCGCCCGCCATCCATTTCGGGAACGACGCGGATGCCCAGCCCGTTATAGACATGCTGCCCGGCGGCGAGCTTCACGGGCTCGTCCGCGGCCGTCAGTTCCGTGATCCACTCCAGCCATGTCCCACCCTCAGGCAAGCCTACCCGCACTGTGCGCCGTTCCACCAGCAATCGCTTGCCTTCCGCGACCCAGTGGTTCAGCGAGACCAGTTCAGCCACGCGCCCGTCCCGCAACCGCTCGAACCGCTGGTGCACGATCTGGCCATGGCGGGCCGGATTTACTTCTCCCCAGAAGTCGATGCCGTTCACTTCCGACCACGCCACCATCAGCCCGCGATGATGCACATGATCCTTGGGACCATCCAACGTCACCGGCCGCCCGTCCACGTACAGCGGATGAATGTAGCTCTTCGGGCGCGCCGTCGTATACCGGTACTCGAGCAAGGTCGTGGCGCCGGAACTGACCACGACTTTCTCGCCCTCGAAATGAGAAAGGCGCAGCCGCCCGCCTTGGAAGGCGAAGGCGGCTGCGCCCAGCAGTTCCCTGCGGGTGGGCATCCCTTAGAACTCGAGCCGCAGGCCGAACCGGTACTGCCGTTCCGAGGGCGCCGCCAGGTTCGGCAGCGTGCTCGTAATCGACGAGAAGTTATTGAGGGCCCGCACCGTCCCATCCGGATTCAGAGACATGCTGCCCACGTTCGCCGCCGGGTTGGAGAATTTCGGTGTATTGGTCATGTTGAAGCTCTCGGCCTTAAACTCGATCTTCACCTTTTCGGTGACCTTGAACGTCCGGAAGAGGCTCAGGTTGATGTTCCACAACCCCGGTCCGAACATCGTGTTCCGTCCCGTGGTGCCAAACCGCACGCCGAACGGCTGGCGGAAGGCCAGCGGGTCGAACCACGACTTATTCGCGCCGATCTCGCCGATGGTCCGGACCTTCCCGGCAATTACCAGGTCAGCGGTCTGGCTGCTGCCCGGCGCGTTCAACTCGGCGGCGTTTGCGGACACCGTGAACGGCGTTCCCGTATAAGCCGAGAACGTGCCATTGGTCTGCCACCCGCGCAGCAGATGGGAAACGATACCGTCGGTCACCATCTTCTTCCCGGGGCCGAACGGCAGTTCATACACGCCGCCGAGCGTGAACATCTGCGCCCGGTTGTAGCCGCCAGTCGCACGATTGCGCCGCATCGTGGGCTCCCAGTTCCAGCCACCGCCCAAGCCGGCCCACCCGTCGTCGTCGGCCCAATTGATGGCCTTCGAGAACGTGTAGGCGCCCTTGAGCAGGAATCCATTGCTGAACTGCCGGTTCACCGCCACCTGCAAACCATGATAGTTGCCGTTGGCGATGCCATCCCACATCAGCATCTGAATCCGCCGGTTCTGGGTCGCCGCCAGCGGACGTCCCGCCGGTCCCGTTCC
>JAEUQD010000369.1 GCA_016789925.1 Bryobacterales bacterium
CGGTGCGCGGCTCCAACGCTATCATTGCCCTCCGCTGCTCCCGCCTCAGCGGCCGCTTCCAAGATTTTTGGGAACGCCGCAACGATGCCAAGAGGGCCGCGTGACCCTACTTCATCTCACTTTGTTGTCGTGCGCCCATGGTGGCAGGCGTAGTGACCATCGATAAAGAGGTCCTGCACGGTACCCCCTGCTTTGCAAATACTCGAGTACCCGTGCAAACACTCATCGACTTTCGCGAGACGGGCGAAACCATCGACGATTTTCTCGCCGTCTACCCCACCATTCCCAGGCAGCACGTTTTCTCGTTTCTCGAGCTCAGCCGTGACATTGCAATTGACCAGTTGATATGCGCGTCGTCATAGACGCCTCCATTGATCCACGCCCGGTCGAAGCGTTCGTTGGAGAGGATGTCCAGACCTCTTTGATCTCGGCTGGCAGCATCTGAAAGACAATGTGCTGGTGAAACGGTTGGAGTGTGATGTATTCGTCACGGCTGATCGCGGATTCGAGTACGAGCACAATCTCAAATCATTGCCATTTGGAATCGTGGTTGTTCACGTCGCGCGTAACAAGATCGCCTTCTATCGACCTCTCTTCCCTCGATTACTGAACGCAAATTACAACGGTCAGGGCTGGCCAGGTAGTTCATGTTTCCTGCACTGCTGGCGGCTAGTCAGCTTAGCCGAGCCAGTTGACGCCCCAGGTTTGCCGCAGGTCGTTCGGGAGGTCGAAGCTGACGCGGGTTCCGCCGCGGCCGACCAGGACAATCGACTCGATCAGCTTACGGCTGAAGATCGTGGAAAGCTGGCGGAGGGCGGGGGACCGGTCGAGGGCGGCATCGGTCTTGAGTCCGATGAGGCGCATTGGGAGCGCGAGTGCGGATAGCAGAGTGTGCCGCTCGATGGCCAGCATTTCGCTGGCAGCGTCGCCGAGCAGGTAGCGTGTCAGCGCGGCGGGAAGGGGGTCGAAGATATTGCCAGGAAGGTGGTACTGGAGCATCTTCATGAGGTCGCGCGTCAACTCCTGACCTTCGGGGCAGGCGGCGTACTGCCGGACCGCAATGGTCTGCATCAGTGCCGCAGCCGACTTGATATCGGCGGGGAGCATTTCATCGCGAAGGCCGATGAGGTAGCCGACGACACGCCAGGCATAGAGGAAGTCTTCGGCGTCCTGGTCGCTGAGGGAGTAGCCGAGCTTACGGAGACCATCGACGACAATCCACGAGAAGGCCATGAGGGTACCGGCCATATCTTCCTGGTTGACGGGCGTACCCCATTCGGGATTCCAACCGGAGTGCTTGGCGACAAGGTGGCGAACGGCACCGTGCATGAGCCGGACTTTCTGGACCGAGCGAATGCCCTTTCCGCCGCGAGCCAAGCCGCCGGGACGCATAACGTCGACCATCATCTGAGCCGTTTCGATGATGCGGCGAGTGGTGTTGGAATGGAGGCGGGCGGTGAGGGCGAGCACCTGGACGCCCTTCGCGGCGGCGTAGCAGGCGGGGAGCCCGTAACAGAACAGGCAGGTAACGATGACCGAACCGTACTGCCAAAAGACCTGTTCGCCGCGGCGGATACGCTGGGCATCGATCCAAGACGGCAGGATCTCGGTTTGCTTGAGATAGTCGAGGACACTGGCGGGCAACGAGGCGCTGGGAACATCATCGTTATCGATGAGCAGGCGCATGAGGTCGTTGACCGCGGACACCTGGCCCGAGGCGAACAGGTCTGCCACAACGGCGTCGGCGAGCGGGTCGCCGATCGTGCGCATTGCGTCGAGTTGGGCGTCGGACCAGGTGGTGGCGGGCATTTGACGTTCGTGACTTAACAGGTAACCGCGCCCTTGGACGCGGATCCTACCGTGAGGACATATTTGGAGAACACGCCCGTGGTGTAGGCGGGCGGCGGGGCCTGCCAGCTTTGGAGGCGCTGCGCGATCACCTCAGCCGGAAGATCGATGTCGATCTTCTGGTGTTCGATGTCGATGGTGACGGGATCGCCATCCTGAAGGGCGGCGATGGGACCGCCGACCGCAGCTTCCGGGGCGACGTGGCCGACCATGAATCCGCGGGTAGCACCGGAGAAGCGGCCGTCGGTGACCATGGCAACCGAATCGCCGAGTCCCGCGCCCATGATGGCTCCGGTGACGCCCAGCATTTCACGCATTCCAGGACCGCCCTTGGGTCCTTCGTAACGGATGACGACGACATCGCCGGGTTGGATGCGGCCATGGATGACGGCGTCCATCGCGTCTTCTTCGCGGCCAAAGACGCGGGCGGGACCCTGGTGGATCTTGCGGTCGATTCCCGTGACTTTGATGACGCAGCCTTCGGGAGCGAGCGAACCCTTGAGAATGACAATGCCACCGGATTTCTTGATCGGCGCACTGAGCGGCTTGATCACGTCCTGGCCTGGAGTCTCGTGAGCTTCCGCTGCTTCTTCGGCGAGCGTGCGTCCGGTGATCGTGATGGCATCTTTGTGGACGAAGCCGCCGTCAACGAGGCGCTGCGCGATGACGGGGATGCCGCCGGCACGGTCGACATCGACGGCCGTATACTTGCCGGCGGGCTTGAGGTCGCACAGCAGCGGCGTGCGATTCGCGATTGCCTGGAAGTCTTCGATCTTGAGATCGATGCCGGCTTCGTGGGCCATGGCGAGCAGGTGGAGGACGGCGTTGGTGGAGCCGCCGGAGGCAGCCACGGAGGCGATGGCGTTCTCGAAAGCGTCGCGGGTGCAGATGTCGCGCGGTTTGAGGTCGCGGCGGACGGCGTCGACGATGATCTTTCCGGCTTCTACGCAGACATCGAGCTTACGGTCGTCTGGTTGGGGCACCGAGGCCATGCCGAAGGGGCAGAGGCCGATCACTTCGAGGATGGTCGCCATGGTGTTGGCGGTGAACTGCCCGCCACAGGCTCCGGCGCCGGGGCAGGCGGCGTTTTCGATGGCAAGCAATTCGTTGTCGTCGATTTTTCCGGCGGAGTGCGCGCCGACGGCTTCAAATACGTCCTGGACGGTGAGGTCGCGGCCTTTGTAGTGGCCGGGGAGGATGGACCCGCAGTAGAGGACCAGAGTGGGGATGTTGAGGCGGAGAGCGGCCATTGCCGCGCCGGGATTGGTTTTGTCGCAGGCGGTGAGGCAGATGATGCCGTCAAAGTAGTGGCCGCGCGAGACCAGTTCGATGGAGTCAGCGATGAGGTCGCGGGAGACCAACGAAGCCTTCATGCCCTCGGTGCCCATGGTGACGCCGTCGGAGATGGCGATCGTGTTGAACTCCATGGGAGTGCCGCCGGCGGCGCGAACACCCTCTTTGACTTTTTCGGCGAGTTCGCGCAGGCGGATGTTGCAGGGCATCGTTTCGATCCAGGTATTGGCGATGCCGATGTTGGGTTTTCGGAGGTCGTCGTCGGTGAAACCGATGGCCTTCAACATGGCACGGGCGGGCGCGCGCGTAGGGCCCTGTGTAATGGCATTACTCTTCAGAGGCATAACGAGCTATTGTAGCGCCCGGCTCGGTACGATAGACCGCAACCACTCCAGCCTCTGTCCTCGTAGTCCTCAAACAGGACACAAATTTCGACACCACGTCACCAGCAGAATCAATAACTTGCGAAACGAATCAGGCCGCATCGCCGCGCTGACCTTTGGTAGAATTGGCGCGAGCAACCCCCTGAGCCATGCGCGCTGTCCTGTTTCTGCTGCCTGTGAGTCTGGTGTCCGCTAACCTCGATCACTTCGAGAAGCAGGTGCGTCCGGTGCTGGCGACGCAGTGTTACTCCTGTCATAGCAGCAAGGCGAAGATTGTCCAGGGGAACCTGCGGGTGGATTCGCGGGCGGGTTTGCTGCGCGGCGGCGATTCGGGCCCGGCGGTCGTGCCGGGCGATCCGGCGGGCAGCCGGCTGCTCCAGGTGCTCCGGCATGAAGTGAAGCCCACCATGCCGCCATGGGGGAAACTGAAGCCCGAACAGATTGCCGCGATCGAGCAATGGGTGAAAGCAGGCGCGCCGTGGCCACAGGAAGAGGCGCAGCCGGAGGCGACCCGGAAGCCCGACCCCCGCGATCGCGAACGCCACTGGGCGTTTCAACCGCTGCGGCCAGAGGAGCCGGGGAAGACGGTAGATACCTATCTGGAAGCCGCGCGACGCAAGCATGGGCTGACGGCGAACGCCGAGGCGGACCCGGCGGTTCTGCTGCGGCGGCTCTATTTCGACCTCACCGGACTGCCGCCGAGCATCGAAGCGATGCGGGCGTTCCTGCGAGACCCGTCGGCGGAGCGCTATGCGCAGGTGGCCGACGAGTTACTCGCGTCGCCCGCCTTTGGCGAGCATTGGGGCCGCTACTGGCTGGACATCACCTATTACGCCGATGCGATGGATACCAACGCGGGAATTCCGGCGGTGCATGCGTGGCGTTACCGCGACTACGTGATCAAGGCCTTCAACACTGACCGTCCGGTGAACCGGTTTATCCAGGAGCAGATTGCCGGCGACCTGATGGAAGCCCGGGACGGCTTTGAGCAGCGGGAGATGGTGGCGGCTACGGGGTACCTGGTGCTGGGTCCGTGGGCGCTGGTGCAGGCGGACAAAGTGCAATTGCGGATGGATGTGGTGGACCTCCAGGTGGACGCGATCGGGAAGGGAATTCTGGGGTTGACGCTGGGTTGCGCCCGGTGCCACGACCACAAGTTCGATCCGGTCTCGCAGCGCGAATACTTCGGGCTGGCGGGCATCTTCACATCGACGCGCACGGTGTGGGGCAAGCAGCGGGAAGACGGGGTCTTCTCGGACATCAACAAGGTGGCGCTGTTTGAAGCGCCGGAAGAAGCCCGGCAGCGCAGCGCGCGCACCCGGGAGTTCGAAAAGGAGTTGGAGGAGATTCGGCGGCAGATTCGCGCGGTGGAGGCGCTGCCCAAGGAAGACAAGACGCGGGAGGCGCGGCTGGGGCGGCTGCGGCGGCGCGAGAAGATGGTCGAGTTCAACCTGCCCAGTCCACCCATGGCGTATGCGGCGCAGGACGAGGACACGGTGGGCGACTGCCGGATCAATATTCGGGGCAACGCACACCAGCTTGGTGAGGCGACTCCGCGGACGTTCGTGAAAGCGGCGATGTTTGGCACGCCGGCGCCGGTAATGCGCGGCAGCGGACGCCTGGAACTGGCGCGGTGGCTGACCGACGACCGGAATCCGTTGACGCCGCGCGTGTATGTGAACCGCGTGTGGCAGAAGCTGTTCGGCAGGGGGCTGGTGGCCAGCGCGGATAACTTCGGGTTGCGTGGCGACGCGCCCAGCCATCCGAAGTTGCTCGATGCCCTGGCGGTACGGTTCCTGCGCGGCGGATGGTCGACGAAGAAACTGGTGCGGGAGCTGGTGCTGACGCGAGCGTATCGGATGTCGTCCGCGCCCCAGGAAGCAGCGTTGGAGGCGGACCCGGAGAACCGGTTCGTGTGGCGAATGAACCGCCGGCGTCTGGAAGCGGAAGCGCTGCGCGACGCCGTGCTGGCGATCACGGGGCAGTACGACCCGACGCGCGGTGGTCCCACGCTGCCCACCGACTCGCTGGACACGTTCGCGCCGGATTTGGGCAAGGTGAACCCTTCGCGGATGATGTCGGGCGGTCCGCTGCCGGAGCGATTGCGGCACCGGCGCACGGTATACCTGCCGGTGTACCGGCAGGCCCAGATGGACGATCTGGACGTGCTGAACCTGTTCGATTTCGCGAACAACTCGCAGACCAATGCGACGCGGCGGGAAAGCGTAGTGCCCACGCAGGCGCTCTATTTGATGAACGCGGCATGGTTGCGCGAGCAATCGCAGGCGCTGGCGCGCAAACTGGTGGATGGCGCGGCGATGCTCGACCGTCAGCGTGCAGGCCATCTGGTGGAGTTGATCTACAACCGGCCCGCGACTGACGACGAAGTGTCGCGGTCTCTTGACTTTGTCGAAGACATGGAACAGACGCTGGCCACGGAGAAGACGCCGCGCCCGCTGGTGGAGGCCTGGGCGCGGCTGATCCAGGCGATGCTGGCCTCCAACGAATTTCTCTTTCGCATATGACACGACGTGAATGGTTGGGAAGCGCGGCGCTGGGTTTCGGCGCGCTGGCGGCGAAGGCGCTGGCGGTGGAGCAATCGGATCCGCTGGCGGCGCGGCGTCCGCATCACGCGGCCCGCGCCAGGCGCATGATCTTTCTGTTCATGCAGGGCGGTCCGTCACAGATGGATCTGTTCGACTATAAGCCGCGGCTCAAGGAGTTCGCGGGCAAGCCGCTGCCGTTCCAACTGCCGGGGAACTATCAGGCGCCGGGCATCGACAAGACGAAGATCATGGGTCCAATCTCGCCGTTCCGGCGGTTCGGGCAGAGCGGTTTGGAGATGTCGGAGTGGCTGCCGCGGTTGGGCGCGCTGGCCGACGAGTTGTGCGTGCTGCGGGCCGTTCACGTGGATAGCGAAGCGCACGCGCCCGCCGTACGGCAGATGCACACGGGGCACAATGTCCAGGTGCGTCCGGCGATGGGGTCGTGGATTCTCTACGGGTTGGGCACGGAGAACCGCAACATGCCCGGCTATGTGACGCTGCGGCAGTTGGTGACAGGGGACGGCGGGAGCCCGCAGAACTTTTCGAGCGCGTTTCTGCCGGCAGCCTATCAAGGAACCCCGGTGGGGGTCGGAAACCCGGAGCTGCGCATCCGGTATGCGGACGCGGGTGGCACTCCGGCAGTGCAGCGCAAGCAACTGGACTTTCTTCGCACGTTGAACCAGGACTACCGGCATCGGGCGGCTGCCGACGCGGCGATGGACGGGATGATCAACTCGTTCGAACTTGCTTTCCGGATGCAGGCGGAAGCGCCGGGGTTGATGGACCTGTCAAAGGAGCCCAAGAGCGTTCTGGACGCTTACGGGGTGGGACAGGCGGAGACGGATAACATGGCGCAGCAATGCCTGATCGCCCGGCGGCTGATTGAGGCAGGGGTGCGGTTTGTGCAGGTGAACGACGGCGGTTGGGACCATCACGCGTCGATCCGCAAGGATCTGCCCAGGAAGTGCAAGAACATGGACCAGCCGGTGGCAGCGCTGTTGACGGATCTGAAGCAGCGCGGACTCCTGGAGGAAACGCTGGTGCTGTGGGGCGGCGAGTTCGGGCGCACGCCATTTGACCAGGACCTGTCGCTGGGTACGGCGGGCGAAGAGAATCGCGGGCGGGAGCACAACCCGAACGGGTTCACGATGTGGATGGCCGGCGGCGGCGTCAAGAAGGGCGCTGTGTACGGCGAGACGGACGAGTTCGGCTATCACGCCGTGGACGGGAAGGTCCACTTGCACGACTTGCATGCGACCATCCTGCACCTGCTGGGGCTCGACCATGAGCGGTTGACCTACCGGTATGCAGGCCGCGATTTCCGGCTTACCGACGTTTATGGGCGGGTGGTACGGGAGATTGTGGCGTAAGCGCAGTCACTTCCGGTCAGTCAGAAGAGACAACAGGAAGTCCTGCGCCTCGCGGTGTCCGCGAGCGCGACCCCAGTGTTGAAATGCCCTCTCGGCAACGTCGATCATTTCGATTGTGTCGATTCGCGTCCACTGGACCGCATTGTTGTAGTCTGCTCTGTGCCGCGCGCTCTGCAATTCGACGAAAGCGGAGGCCACCGCCCTCACATCGGCGTTGGTTGATCTGCAGTTGATGCACGCGTTCTTCATCTTGCCGTGCTCAAAGACCCGGGCCAAAGTATCGCGCTGCTCCTCGATCCGCCAGCAGGCGACTGCCTCGGCAATCAGATAGTGAAACAGAGCGTAGTAGGCTGCGGAAACGGCACGCCGCAGACTGGCCTGTTTCGGGCGCCTCCGGTCAAGCCGCGCCAGATGATGGGCTTGCTGGAGCAGATCGTCATGGAAGGCCATTTCAGGCCCACGCCTCCTCCCGCAGTTCCTCCTGCTCTTTGACACTACGGAAGTTGAAGTAGGTGAGAACGCCAAGGTGGAGCGGCGCCAGGCGCGTATTGATCTCTTCGCGGACTTTGGTGGTAATCTGCCGCAGACGGCGTCCCTGAGTCGCGGCATCGCTTAAGACAATCCGAAAGAAGATCGCCCAGTCACCACTCCAATCCGTGGTGATTTCATACCGGATACGGACAACCTCGGGCGCCAATTCGCGCTCGACTGCCGACACCACCGCCTGGATCTCGGACTGTCTGGTAACAACGGACGGCACAACCATAGTGGTCTCGCCTCTAGCCTACCTCATCGGGCGATGCCTTCCCGTTTTTCCATCTGGCGCAGAGCCCAGCGGGCGGCTTTGCCGATGAGGACGCGCTTGTCGCCGGCGACGGTGTCGACGAGTTTGCGGGCGGCGGCGAATTGCTTGGATGACGCTTTCTTGTCGTGGATGGCCAAGGCGGCGATCAAGGCGAGACCGGCGCGGCGGACGTACTCCTGGTCGCTTCGGATGTACTCGGCGGCCTTGGTCCAGGCGAAAGGAGTCTTGCAGATGACCTTGAGGCAGGTGGAATCGCACAAGGCCCATGAATCGAATTGATACACCCAGTGGTCAATTTCGCACTCTGTTAGTGTGAGCGGATTGACGAGCAACAGGGCGAGCAGGCGGGCTTCGTGGACGCCTGTGTCCCATAACTCAACACCAAGTGAGGGATTTCGCCCTATTTTACGCGCCAGTTCCTGGATGACCGGCTGCGGAACCCCGAAAACCTTGGCCGGCCGGATGTTGTACCGGGCCATCCCCTCGATATTTCGGGTAGAACCGGCCGCGCGGAGCGTTTCGAGAATCTCTGGGATGGTCACCGACATCACTTTAAGGGAACTGGCCCTCAAGTTGCACGTCTGATAATGCAGGAGGTCGAAGATGAGTAACACAACCGACCGCTTAGAACTCTTCGCCGCGATCCTTACGCTGATTGAGCGTAAGCGGTCGGAGACGGGGGACCCGGAACTGGCGTCCGCCGTAGAGCGTGTAGTCATCGACAGCCAATTTCGCGAATTGGAGAGCGAAATCCTCGAAGATCCGGGCGCGATCGAGCCGTGGCTGATCCGCCGGCGTCGTGGCGAGAACTGACCCGAATGTAGTTTGATGGGTGAGTGGGAACTTCGCGCTTTTTCGGGATTTCACTTGTTGTCATAAGTGGCGCCGCCGCCCAGTTCTCGGAATCGATTCTACCGATTCTGGAAGAAAATGCCTGCCGGACCTGCCATCACTCGGACGGTGTGGCGTCGGCAACGCGGCTTCACTTTCCTCCCAAGGATGCTCCACCTGACCGCCTGGAGGCTTTTGGACGGTCGCTGGCGCGGTTTGTGGACCGCGCTCAACCGGAGCAATCGCTATTGCTCGCCAAGCCCACTAACAGGGTGACGCATGTCGGTGGCGAGCGAATCAAGCAAGGATCTCCTAACGAGCAAATTTTGCGCGGATGGGTAGAAAAGCTGGCGCGGCTCCCGGAAGCCGAATTTAAAGCCGCGCAGGCGTTTGATGCCGATGCGCCCACGCGGAAGGTGCGGCAGGGAGCGGTGCTGCGGCGCCTGACGCACTCGCAATACAACAATGTTGTGCGCGACCTGCTGGGTGAACTCAGCCAACCCGCTTCGCAGTTTCCGCCCGAAGACGTAGTGAACGGGTTCAAGAACCAATACGAGGCGCAGAATCTGTCGCCGGTTCAGTTTGAAGCCTATAGCGCGGCGGCGGAACGGCTGGCGCGGAACGCGTTCCGGTTTGGGGATTCGCGGCGGCTGACCGGCTGTAAGGAACAGACGCCCGCATGCGGCGCGCAGTTTGTGCGCAGCTTTGGGCGGAGAGCATTCCGTCGGCCGTTGGACGCAGGGGAACTGAAACGCTATCAAGTGTTGTTTACGAACCAGGGCGAGTTTCTCAAGGGCGCCCAGGCGGTGGTGGAGGCGATGCTCCAGTCGCCGAATTTCCTGTTTCGCCTCGACGAAACCAGTGATCCCGCGCTCAAGCCCTACGCCGCCGCCAGCCGCCTGGCTTTCGCGCTGTGGGATACGATGCCGGACGAAGCGCTGCTGAACGCCGCCGAGAAGGGGCAACTGTCCTCGCGCGAGGGCATCCGTCAGGTTGCCCGCCGCATGCTGGACGACGCCAAGGCCAAACAGGCGTTGGACGAGTTCGTGTCGCAGTGGATGCAGTTCGACCGGGTGATCACGGCGAGCCGGGACCGCCGCACATATCCGAAGTTCTCGCGGGAAACCGCCGTCGCCATGACGGAGGAGACGCGCCGCTTCATCGCCGACCTGGTGTGGAACCGCCGCAACTTCATGGAACTGTTCACGGCTGAGCATGGCTACGTGAACGCCGAACTGGCGAATGTGTATGGCGTGTCCGCGCCGGCCACCGAGTTCGACAAGGTGGCGTTTCCGGCGGGGTCGGAACGCGCGGGATTGCTCGGGCAGGCGCTGTTCCTGACGTTGACCTCAAAGCCCAGCGATACGTCGCCCACCGCCCGCGGACTGTTTGTGCGGGAACAGTTTCTTTGCCAGCATGTGGCCGACCCGCCGCCCGGCGTTAGCACAGACCTGCCGCCGCTCACCGAGGACAAACCGCAAACGAACCGCCAGCGTCTGGCCATGCACGCGTCCAACGAAAGCTGCGCGGGCTGCCACAACCTGATCGACCCGATCGGGCACGGACTGGAGAAGTTCGACGGCATCGGCGAGCGCCGTGAGAAGCTGAAGCTCTCGTTCTACCAGGACCGGCAGCGGAGGCAGCCGCCGAAGGTGGTGGAACTCGATCTGGATACATCGGGCTGGGTGGCGGGCATCGCCAATTCGCGGTTCCAGTCGCCGAGAGAGTTGGGCGCCGTGCTGGCGCAAACGCCGCAATGTCAGGAGTGCATTGTGAAGCAGTATTTCCGCTATGTCGCCGGTCGCAGCGAGAACACCGTCGACCGTCCGCTGATCCGCAAGGTGACCGACGAATTTCGCGGGTCCGGATTCCAGTTTCAGGACATGGTGCTCAGCCTGATGGCCAACTGGGAGGAAAAGCCGTGAGGCGCGGGCTCGCGTTGCTGGCGCTGGTCTTGCCGCTGTGGGGGACGGAGGACCGGGATGTCGCCGAGTGGGTGATCCGCAAGGGCGGGCAGGTGATGTTGAACGGCGGCGCGCCGATCGGCGATGTGACGAAGCTGCCATCGGGCGACTTCCGGATTACGGGGTTGGACCTGTACGGAACCGCGATTCCCGCCAAGGACCTCGAGCGGTTGTGCGGTTTGACTGAACTCCGCGAACTGTATCTGTACGCGCGCACCTACAGCCCATCGAGCGATCAGAAGTCGGCGTTCGCCGACGAGTCGTTCCAGTATCTGGCGGTGCTGCCGAAACTGGAGAAGCTGCACGTGAGCGTGCATTTCCTGCCCCACATCGACATCTCCGACAAGGGTTGGGCGTACATGCACGGGATGACGCAGTTGAAGGACCTGCGGCTGGGGCTGAGCAAGATCACGAAGGCGGAAGTGCTGAAGCCGTTTGTGAACCTTCAGGCGCTGGACCTTGCCTGGGCACATGTGACGGACGAGACGATGGCCGGCCTGGAAGGGATGACCGAACTGCGGCGGTTGAGCCTGAACGGGACGCTGGTGACTGAAGCCGGCTTGGCGCACCTCGCGAAGCTGGACAAGATGGAGCATCTGGACCTGACGGGCGTGAAGATGTCGGACCGGGGCATGGAGCATCTGCGGGCGATGAAAGGCTTGCGAAAGCTGAGCCTGCAAGGGGCTGATATCACCGACGCGAGCATCGGCATTCTGGCGGGCTTTCGCGACCTGCGCGAGCTGAACCTCTACCGGACACGCATCACCAATGCAGGGCTCGCTCAGTTGCGGGAGTTGCCGCAACTGGCGGTGATGGATTTGCGCTATAGCGGCGTAACGCGCGCGGGTGTCGATGCGCTGCTGGCGGCCAAACCGCAATGCCGGGTGCAGTTCATCGACGTCGTGCCCGTGTCGGCGGCCAGCAAGGGGCAGGCGCGGCCCGCGGGAACGAGTGTACGCGCGATCACGGCATGGATCACGGCGCTGGGTGGATCGGTGGCTGCCGATGCGGTTTCGCTCCAAGGGTCGCGAGTGACCGACGAGCAACTGAAATACGTGGCGCGGCTGCCGCGCATCCGCGCGCTCAATCTGGAAGGTACAGAGGTAAGCGACGCCGGGTTGAAAGCGCTCTCGAAGCTGACCACGCTCGAAGAGCTGAACCTGACATTGACTGCCGTATCGGACCGGGGATTGCCGGAGTTGGCCGGGCTGCCGCGGTTGCGCAAGCTCGCTCTGGCCGGGACTGCCGTGGAGGGCGAAGGATTAGCCGGGTTGACGCAGTTGATGGAACTCGATTTGAGCAATTCGCGGCTGAGCCCGGCAGGCGTGGAACGGCTGGCGGCCATCACCGGACTGGAACGATTGAAGCTGGCCGATACCGACGTTTCAGACGACGCGATGGCCGCGTTGTCCAAACTGCCGAAACTGATGCTGCTCGACCTGAAGGGCACCGATGTGGGGGACAAGGGGCTGCCGCATCTGGCCAAGCTCAGCGGGTTGCGCGACCTGCGCCTGAATTACTGCCGTCTCTCCGACAAGGGCATGGCGCATCTCAAGGGGCTGAAGTTGCAGCGGTTGGAACTGATCAAGACGCGCGTCGGCGACGACGGCCTCAAGGCTCTCGAGGGCATGGAGACGCTGGAGGCGCTGAACCTGAACTACACCAACGCCTCGAACAAGGCGATGGAGTTGCTGCGGACTCTGCCCCGGCTGAACGAGTTGAAGCTCGACAGCACCGGGGTGACCGACGACGGCGTGACGGCGATCCGGGCGATGGCGGGTTTGAAGTCGCTGGACCTCTACCATACGCTGGTCTCGCAGAAGGGCTATGACGAGTTGAAGACGGCGCTGCCCGAGTGCCGCATCGTGTGGGACCGTGAATCGGCGGGGAGGAAGGGAATCTGATGATGGTCGCGATGTTGCTGCTGGCGGCCGGTCTGGACTGGGTGGCGGCGCTGGGCGGCGCCGTCCAGGGCGAAGGGCAGGCGGTGAGCCTGCGCGGAACGTGGGTCACCGATGGGGACCTGGCGGAACTGGCGAAGGTGCCCGTACTGGATACGCTCGACCTGTCACGGACGCGCGTGACCGATCGCGGGCTGTTCTTCCTGAAGGGGGCGGACCAGTTGCGCGACGTGAACCTGGCGTTCGCGGAGAACGTGGGCGACCCGATTCACGCGGTGATCCGGAACTGGAAGTCGCTGCGCCGGCTGAATCTCAGGGGGACGCGGGTGGGTGATGCGACGGCGGCATCGGCGGCTGCGCTACCCGCGCTGGAGGCGCTGGATATCGCGCTGTCGGATGTGCAGGACTTCGGGCTCGAGGCCTTGAGCGGTTCGACGAGCCTGCGGGAACTGGCGATGGGCGGAGCACGGATTTCCGAGCCCGCGCTTCAGTACCTGCGGCAGATGCAGGAATTGCGCGTGCTCGACTTGAGCGGGCCGACCCAGGCGATTTCGTTCAACGGCGGAATGAACCTGACTGACCGGTCGATTGATGCGATTGCGTCGGTTGCCGCGCTGCGCGAACTGCGCCTCGGCTACAATCGCTTCGCGCCGCGGGCGATGCCCGTGTTGAAGCGGCTGGAAAACGTCGAGCGTCTGGGGTTGGAGTACTGTCCGGGTGTTACCGACGCCGCCGTCCCCGTGCTGGCGGAGTGGAAGAGCCTGCGCATCGTCGAACTGACCGGCACAAAGGTGACCGAGAAGGGCGTGGCTGAACTCCGCCGCCTCCGCCCGGACTTGCAGGTTCTCTGGTCGTCAGGCGCGGATGCCCGATAGCTTCTTCGTCACGCCGGTATACGAGCCCCAGTTCATACCCAGCAGATCGTCGGCGATGGTCAGATAGAGCTCGGCGATGGTGCCGGTCATGCGCGAGTGCATGCCGGTTTGGAGGCCGCCCACGTGTCCCGCGAGGATGAGAGCCGTGCCGTTGTTCTTGTGCACGTTAGCTTCGGCATGCTCATGGACAAAGAGCAGCAGCGTGTTGTCGAGCAGGTTGCCGTCGCCTTCGGGGATCGATTTCAGCTTGGCCAACAGGTAGGCGAACTCCTCGACGTGCCAGCGGCAGATGTCGCGCAGAATGCGCTGGCCCGCGGGACCGTCGGCGCCGGGAGCAAGACCGTCGCGGTGGGTGTAGTCGTGATGCCGGGCGGCGGTATAGCCCAGCCACGGGAAGCGCGCGATGCCCTGGCACTTCGTGAGCATGTAGGAGGCGACGCGGGTTTGCCGCGTGGCAAAGGCGTAAGCCAGCAGGTCACTCTGGATTTTGGCGACGCGCGGCCAATCGCGCATGTCGCCGTCGTACTCGGGGGGATCGACGCGGCGGTATTCGGGCGGCAGGCTGGCGATGGCGCGTTCGAGGTCGCGCACGCCGCTCAGGTGCTCGTCAATCCGCTGGGCGTCGCCGGCCGGAAGGTTCTTCTTCAGCAGCGTGGCGTCCTGGCGGACGGTGTCGAGGATGCTGCGCTTGCGGTTGATCCAGCCTTCTTCGTGGCGGCCGAACAGCCGG
>JAEUQD010000401.1 GCA_016789925.1 Bryobacterales bacterium
TTACCAGAACACCAGCTTCTGTTTTAACTACCAGCGCCCCTGTCCCTACTTCGCGTTGTGCCGTGCGAACGGCAATCCGAACGTGATGGAGAACTCCCAACCGAAGTTGCGCGCGTCGGCGTCATACCATCCGCCGACATAAGACTCCCTGCGGTGCGCCGAGCATGCCCGTCTCCTCGATGTCGGAGCGGTTCGCCCAGCGTGCCGAGCCGTGGAGGTCTTCTGTGTTGGCCGACAGCCGACGGGCGCGATTGAGGTTCAACGCGTAGACGACGCCGACCGTCACCGACGCTCCGACTACGACGATCAGCGCTCCGCTGAGAACGTGAAGTCGAACATCTGGGTTGGTGTTCTGTCCATGCTCAAGCAGCCACTTCGCCCAATGAAGCGGCGGATAGATGCACGTCCCGCCCACAATAATGAGTGGCCTTCCGAGTGCGGCCTGGCAGTCGAACTTGTTGCCCACGTACTGCGTTGCGCCGAAGTTGGTGCCGAAGAGCAGTCCAATTCCGAACATGAGCGCGGAGAAGTTGTAGCCACCGACAAAGCCGGGTTTGGGAGGCGTGCGGTAGAGTTGGTTCGGGTTGCTCATCTTGCGAGCGCATTCGCCCGTTCGCGAACATGGTTGGGTTTGAGCTGCGCCTGGTTGTTCGAATACGCGACCAGCAGATTCTGGCCCGATGCGACCGGCTCAGGCAGAAGATGTTTCGGATGCGCGGCGGTGGATCGCGGACTCAGTTGCTGAACGACGTGGTGCTCGGTCTCGGCAATGATCTCGCCGCGATAACGGCCGGACTCGGTGTCGGGCTGGTAGGTGCGGGCGTGGTCGCCGAGCACGCGCTTGGTGACATCCTCCGCTGCCGCGAGGGACTGCGCGGTCTCCTGTTCGTTCGGTGGGCGGCGAACGTTGACTTCGCCGTCAAGGATCTTCTCCGTTTCTGTTCGTGCGGGCGCGGAGCGGTCGGGGGACTTCGAGCCTAGGTCAGTGGCCTTCTTCATTGCATGGAGGATGGAGAGGAAGCCGGGGCGGACGTCCCAGGTGCTCGGCTCAGTCAGTTTGGCGAGGCCCATTCGTTCCAGAGTCCGCAGACGCGCGGTGAGGATCGGACTGAGGGTCGCGGCGGGTTGGAGGCCTGCAATGCGGCGGTCGAGCGAAGTCGGGTGCTGCGCACTCACCTCGCGCCGCTCGGACTCGCGAACGTCCAGTTCGGTCCTGTAGCCGAGTTGCGCGGTGCACCGTTCCTCCGCCAGCCGCCGAAGACTGTGCTTGATGAACTCGCGCGGGAGCCGCAGCCCATGGGCGCCGCGCAGGGCGATGTGGATGCGGGTGGTCCGTGTTCCGGTGCACGGCGGCGGCCCACTCCAGCGGCACGCCCAGTTCCCGCGACGTGCAGTCCATGAACTCGCGGGCCAGACGGTCGAGGTCCATGCGCTCGCCGAACTCGGGCGAGAGGATGATCTTGAACAGGCGCTCGTCGCCGGACTCCTGCCATTCGCCGAGCGTCTTGGCGATGCCGGTGGTCGTTCCGCCCTCGCGCTCGATGTAGCGACCATGCGCGTACCACTGGCCCGGCGTCCGGTTCGGTGAATAGGTGACGCGCACGGCGCAGCGCTGTTGGCGCGGTCGGCGAGCCGCGGGCGTCGCGCTGGCGCGGCGACTCGAGGTCATCCGCACGATCCGCATGAGTCCCTGGAAGGCCTTCGACCATGCGCGGGTCTCGTCGTGGCCCGGGCGGGCGGGTCGGCGAGGAAGCAGGCGGAAAGGGCGGTCGTGCGTGTCAATCATGCTGCTTCATGCTTTGGGCCACGGCGAGAAGGAATCGTTCGTAGCGCAGCCGTGCTTTGGCCTTCGCCTGGTCAAGCATGTCGGGCGGAGGCTCGGGGACGCAAGTCAGGAACAGGCGCGCGAGCGTGTCGGTCAGCGCGAAGAGGCCCTGCTGCGCGGTCTGCAAGCTGCGGATCTCTTTCGTCAGCCGGTCGATGGAGGCCGCGATATTCGCCTCCGTCCAGTCCAATGCGGTTTCGCCGGAGTGGCGTTCGTTCGCGATGGCGGCTCGGACGAAAGCGTTAACAGAGCTGAATCCGCGCTTCCTGGCGGCGGATCGTAGCTCCTGGTCGAGTTCGGTGGGCAGCTTGATTTCGAGCCGGCGTTTGTCGTATCGCATGCTAGCCTGTGCCGTACTGCCAGAGTATTGAAATCGTGGCGGTTAGGCAAGGAAAATCGCAGCGCGGGCCGGCACTCCTTTATGTTCCACTACCGCTCCTCTGCGGCTGAAAGACGCTGTTCTGGTTGAACGAGGGCAGACAAGATGTGACTTTTGGCGGACTTTGGGCAGACACAATCAGAATAGTGGTGGAACATGCACAGGCTAGCTTGTACTTTGTATGACTTCATGATATGAATTGTGGCCAGAGCATGAAAGGAGACGGACTTTTCTGCGCGGCGAACCTGGATGCGCTGTCGAGCCAACATCCGCGGCGCAAAATCACCATCGTGCGCCTTCTATGGCCGAAGATCCGCGCGTGTCTCGACCGCGGCCCCCTTTCCCCACATTAGTACGGGAGAAACCCCGCGCAACGCCAGTTGTGCGGCGAACTCCTCGGGTGTGCGATAGGCCAACTCCGAGTGTGGACGCTGGGTGTTGTGGTCTTCCCGCCAAGCTTCGATTTTCCGGTCGGATAGATCTTCATCACCGGGAACTCCTGGGCACGCCCGCGGCTAAGGTCGTTGGCCTTGACTTGGTCGACCCAGAGCGACACCACGTCCATGGCCGGCTTATGATGCTCGCCGTTCCACCCATAGCGCCTGGGCGAACTTGTGATAGGTGGTTACAATGGCGGCGATTCTCGGGCGGCGCGCACCGCCCTGGAAAGCGAGTGGCACCGCGCCCATCAATTGGCGTCGAGTCCGTTTGTGTTCAGCCATCGTCTACTTGCAAGCATACAAGCTATTCCTCGCCAAGCAGTTCGACCGCGCGGTCGACGACCATTTCACTGGCGCCCGGCAGGAGAGCGGTGGGCAAACCGTAGTCCTTGAAATGCATGTCGGGGATGCCGTAGCGTCCGTGAACGGACCAACCGCCGGGGGGATAGGCGTCGCGGGGAGGGATATAGGAGACAGCGCCGTTGCTGTAGCCGAGGAAGAGGGTATGGGGGACCGGTGAACGGCGTTTGACTTCGAGACCGGCTTCGGCGAAGGTTTCGCCAGGGAACGAGGCGATGGCGAGGTCGTTGATGCGCAGTACCTGGATGCGGCCGGTGACGAGTGGCTTGCGGTCGGACTCGACGGCCGCGACAAGGTTTCCGGCCCAACGCTGAAAGACGTAGGCGACGTTGAGGAGCGCGCCGCGGGTACCCTTCCGGATGTGCTGGTGGAGTTCGTCGTCGTAGTGGCGCTGAAGTTGCTCACACTCGGCAAGGCTGGGGAACGGGTAGAGAGGAAGATCCAGTTCGACTTCGCGGGCCTGGAGCAGTTGCGGCGGCTCAGTGGGGAGAGGCACGCGCGGGTACATGGCGGCCTTGGAAAGCATGCCGAAGAAGACGCGGGGTCCGCGGATGTTGTGTGTATATAAGGATGCGAGCACCTTGACGACTTCGCCACCGAGGATGCCGCCCAGACGGTTCTTGCTGTCCGAATCGTCAACGTTGCCGCCAACGCCGGTGATGGGGTTGATGTTCCCTCCGTTGGCCTGAAGGAACAGGCTCGGGCAGCCGAGATGAGACTCGATGATCTGGCGGGCCGGCCCGGGATAGTCGGGCGAGTAGGCCATGCACTTGGGTCCCATAGTGACAGTGTGGCAGCCATGGGCAAACGCAACGGCGATGGGGCGGCCCTCGATGTCGTCGACACGAATCACGCGCACTTCGTGATCGACAGGCCCTTCGGGATTCTCTCCGAGGAAGACGCTGCCATCGGTGTCGACCTCGCGGCGATTGACGCCGATGCGGGCTTCGCCGGTAGCCGTCCCGACCCGCGCGCGCTGGAGTTTGGCGACAGCTTCGACCCCGAGTCGGCCGCAGGTGGCGACGAACGACTGCTCGTAGCGGTCGCGCATGGCCATCAGCGTTGGGTCGGTATCGTAGAAGTACGTCTTCAGCGTGGGACCGCAATGCGTATGGTTATAGTTGATGAGAACGTGACTGGACGAAGTCTGGAGCGCGGACGCAATCGCTTGGCGGGCATCGAGAAACATCTGGCCGCCGATGATGGCGAGATCGGCAGCGAGGATGGCGATGGTCGTGGCCTCATCCCGCAACACCAGCAAGGTGGCGGTAAGGTCCATGTCGACACCCGTTGCGACGCCATCGCGTCCGGCATAGCCGAGCATCGTGAGGCCGAGGGGAGGAGTAATGATTGCGCGGGAAACGCCGGCAAGAAGCATAGCGTTCGGTGAGTGTATCACAGAACGGCGGACCTTTGAATATGCTGACATACAATCAATACCATGACTATTTCGGACATTGAGGTGTTCGCCATCGGACGGCCCGCCGCGTTCGCCGCAGGCAGTCCGGGCGAGTTTCTGGTGACGCCGCTGCACATCCTGCCGAACGCCTCGCGGCTGTTGGGGGAGCAGTTTGTGGGCGTGCGGGGCGGCGATGTCTATGCGGTGCTGGTAAGGGTTCACACCGACGAAGGACTGACGGGAGTCGGCAGCGCGGGGGTGGGCAGCGGCGCGGCTGCGTTCGTGATTGAGCAGCACCTCAGGCCGATTGTGATAGGCCAATCTCCGTTCGACGTGGAGAGCCTCTGGGAGCAGATGTACCGTTCGACCATCAACTACGGGCGGAAGGGGTTAGTGCTGGAAGCGATCAGCGCGGTGGACATTGCGCTATGGGACATCATGGGGAAGGCGACCGGCCAGCCTGTGTACAACCTGTTGGGCGGGCGCACGCGGGAGCGCATCCGGGTGTACGCGAGCCGGTTGTACGCACGCACGGACCTCGACGAACTCGCGCGCCAGGCACGAGTGTTCCTCCAGCAAGGGTTCACGGCAATGAAGCAACGGTTCGGATACGGCCCCAGCGATGGGCTGGCGGGAATGCGGAAGAACGTCGAACTCGTGCGCACGGTGCGGGACGCGATTGGTCCGGACATTGATTTGATGGCCGACGCCTATATGGGCTGGGACGTGGCCTACGCGATCAGGATGATTCGGATGCTGGAGGACGCCGGGGTGAATTTGCGCTGGGTGGAAGAACCGGTGATCCCGGACGATATCGACGGCTACGCCGAGATTCGCAGCAAGGTGAACACGCCGATCAGCGGGGGAGAGCATGAGTTTACACGGTACGGCGCGCGAGAATTGCTCAAGCGCGGGGCGGTGGATATTCTGCAACCGGACGTGAACCGGGTGGGCGGCATCACGGAGGCTCGAAAGATCTGGGCGATGGCGGCAGCCGAGAACATCCCCGTAATCCCGCACGCGGGCCAGATGCATAACTACCACGTGGTGATGGCGCATCTGAATTCACCGATGGCCGAGTACTTCCCTCCCCCGGGTGAGGACGCGGTTCTCGAAGACGACACGCTGTTCTGGGAGCTATTCGAAGGGGAACCGCGCGCGGAGAATGGCGAGATTGCGCTGCCGGCAACACCGGGATTGGGCCTTACGCTCAATGACGACCGGATTCAAGAGTGGCGCTACACGGGTTAGGTTAGGCAAGCAACTTGTTCACGACGTTTCCATGAACATCGGTGAGGCGGAAATCGCGCCCCATGAAGCGGTAGGTGAGGCGCGTGTGGTCAAAGCCCAGGCAACGTAGGATGGTCGCCTGAAGATCGTGAATGTGGACCTGATCTTCGACGATGTTGAGGCCGAAGTCGTCGGTGCGGCCAACCACCTGTCCACCGCGGATGCCGCCGCCGGCCATCCACATACTGTAGGCGTTGGGGTGATGATCGCGGCCGGCGTTGTCCGCTTCTTCGGGCTTGCGGACCTCCACCATCGGCGTGCGTCCGAATTCGCCACCCCAAACGAGCAGGGTTTCGTCGAGCAACCCGCGCTGTTTGAGGTCGCGAATGAGTGTGGCGATGGGCTGGTCGCAGGCTTTGCATCGCGTGGGAAGGCTGGAATTGAGCTTGCTGTGGTGATCCCAACTGGCGTCCATCATCAGGACGAAACGGACACCACGCTCAACCATGCGCCGCGCCATCAGGCAATTGCGGCCGAACTGCCGCTGTAAGTCATCGCTGCTGTTGACACCGTAGGAGTCGAGCAGCGAAGCCGGCTCGTTCGAGAAGTCCAATAACTCTGGCGCGGCCATCTGCATTCGGAACGCGAGTTCGTAGGACGCAATGCGAGAGGCAATCTCAACGTCGCCCGTATCGTGGTACCGCTCCTGATTCATGCGCGACAGATAGTCGATCGTAGTCTTCTGTTCGTTGGGCGTGACGCCTTCCGGCGTCGTGAGGTAAAGGATGGGTTCGCCACTGTTGCGCAGGACCGTACCCTGATAGTGCGATGGCAGGAAGCCGCTTTGGAAGTTGCTGGTACCGCCGCTGGTGCCGCGGCCGGACGTGAGGACGACGAATCCCGGCAGATTGTTGGATTCGCTGCCCAGCCCGTACAGCGACCACGAGCCCATGCTCGGACGGCCGAACTGGATGGAGCCGGTGAACAGAAGCAATTGGCCGGGATGGTGGTTGAACGCATCCGACTTCATTGACCGGACAAGACAGATATCGTCGGCACAGGAGCCGATGTGGGGGAATAACTCCGACATCGGTGTGCCGCACTTGCCGTAGCGCCGGAACTGAAACGAACTGCCCATCACGGCGGCATTGGGCTTGATGAAGGCGAGACGCAGGTTACTGGTGAGCGAAGGGGGCAGAGGCTTGCCGTGATGCTCGCGCAGAGCGGGCTTTTCGTCGAAGAGTTCGTACTGGCTGGGACCGCCTTCCATGAACATGAAGATGACGTTCTTGGCCTTGGGGGAAAAATGGGGCGCCTTGGGGGCGAGGGGGTTGGTCTTGGGGAGGGAGTCCGCCGCCAGCAGGTCAGCGAGCGCGAGCGTACCGATGCCGGCGGCGCTTTGGCGGAAGAAGTCGCGGCGGGATTGGATCTGGAGAAACTGATTGAAGTTCATGATTTATTCGCGAGTGACAAACTCGTCGAGGTTGAGGAGCAGGCGGCCGAGGTGAGTGAAGACCGCTGTTTCGCGAGGGTCAAGCCCGAAGGGCGCCAGTTGGCTGGCGGAGAGTTGGTTCCCCGATTGAAGCTCGTCGAGGAACGCGTTCAGGTGGCGGAGTTCCGCCGCCGTCGGGCTCCGGCCGACGGCGAGACGGAAAGCGTATTCGAGGCGTTGCGAAGGAGTGGATTCGCGCAGCGTTCGCACGGCCAGGGCCTGCGCGGCTTCGACAAACACCGGATCGTTGAGAAGGTTGAGGGCCTGGAGGGGCGTGTTGGAGCGGCGGCGGACGACACAAGCGACATTGGCGTCGGGCGCATCAAAGTTCATCAGCAGAGGATAGGGAGACGACCGCTGAAAGTGGATATAGAGGCCCCGGCGGTAGCGTTCGCGGCCGGCATCTTCCACCCAACTGCCGAACGTCCCGTAAGTTAGATCCGATACACCCTTGGGTTGGGGAGGCCGAACGCTGCGGCCGCCGATGCGGGGATGGAGCAGACCACTGACGGCGAGGGCGGCGTCGCGAACGTTTTCGGCGGGCAGGCGCAGGCGAGACTGGCGGGCCAGCAGCGAGTTCATCGGGTCGCGTGCGTCAACGTCGCGCCTGGCATGGGAGGATTGGCGATACGCGGCCGACAGGACGATAGTGCGGTGGAGTTGCTTGATGCTCCAGCCGTTGTCACGGAACTGGGCCGCAAGCCAGTCGAGCAGCTCGGGGTGTGTGGGACGTTCGCCCTGGAGGCCGAAGTTGTCGACGGTACGAACCAGGCCTGTGCCGAAGAACTGCTGCCACGAGCGATTGACGAAGACCCGCGCAGTGAGCGGATTGTCACGACTGACCAGCCATTTTGCGAGATCAAGGCGGGTTGGCTGATTCGATGGGAGCGCCGGTAGAGCGGCCGGAGTGGCGGGATGCACCTCAGGGCCGGGACTGCGGAAATCCCCACGAAGAAGCAGGTGTGTGGGCTTCGTCTGGGGGACCTGATAGATGATGGGCGCCTGGGTGACTTCGGGGAACTGGCTGCGGAGCGCGGCCAGCTTCTTGCGTAGCTCGTCGAACTTCAACTCCGCGTAGCGCTGCTTGGTGACTACGGCGCTGTACCATTCCAGGAAGTGGTCAGTGAGTTTGTCGCGTTCCTTTTCAGTGCGCTTCGCAAGGTCCTTGAGAAGGATCTGGCGTTCGTCGTTCCAGAGGACCGTCCAGGCAAGGTCCCAGTTGCCCCCGTATTTGCCTTGTTCGCGTCCGGCGGCGATCACCTTAGGCTCCCATTCGCGTTGCAGGGGTTCGACGCCGTAGCTGGCGATCAACTCATCGCGCTGGCGGCGGTATGACTGGTAGGCGCGCAGGTGCGGACCAAGTTCACCTGGAACCGGAGCATCGATCTCGGTTTCGTCGAGGTTATTGAAGAAAGCGAAGAGCTGGTAATACTCTTTCTGGCTGATGGGATCGTACTTGTGGTCGTGACACTGCGCGCAGCCGACGCTGAGTCCCAGCCAGACGGTGCCGACGGTGTTGGTCCGGTCGATAATCTGTTCAATACGGAGTTGTTCACGGTCGATGCCGCCTTCCCGGTTAGTGAGCGTGTTGCGGTGAAAGCCGGTGGCGACGAGTTGTTCGGTTTGGGGGCGCGGCAGGAGGTCGCCGGCGATCTGTTCGACGGTGAACTGATCAAAAGGAAGGTCGCGGTTAAGCGCGTCGATGACATATTGCCGCCAGCGCCAGGCGTAGGGGCGGACGAGATCCTTCTCGTATCCGTCGCTATCGGCATAGCGCGCGGCGTCCAGCCAGTGGCGCGCCCACTGTTCCCCGTAATGCGGCGATTGCAGGAGCCGAGTCACGACACGCTCGTAGGCCCCGGAGTTGGAGTCGTTCACAAAGGCGTCGACCTCGGCAGGAGTTGGCGGAAGCCCTGTCACGTCGAAGGTGACGCGGCGGATCAGAGTGACGCGGTCGGCCTCGGGTGAAGGCGCGATCGTTTCGGCTTCCAGGCGCTGCAGCACGAAGTTGTCGATAGGCGTGCGCGGCCAGTTCGCGTTCTTGACCGCGGGCGCCGCCGGGTTTCCAATGGGCTGGAACGCCCAGTGGGTGGTGGTGGCTGGGAAGGGCGCGCCCGAGGTGATCCATTCGCGCAGGAGGCCTATTTCAGCCGCGTTGAGAGCGACGCCGGAGGGCGGCATCCGGAAGCCGGGTGTGGTGCTGCTTACGCGCTCGATGAGTTTGGTCGCGTCGAGCGCGGACGTCTTCTGGTCGAGGCGGAGACCGCGCATCTGCTGCGACGCGCCATGGCAACCGGTGCAGCGGGCGAGGATTGATTGAACCTTCTGCAAGTCGACGGCACTGAGGGTCTGGACGGCGACGAGCCCGAGCAGTACCGCT
>JAEUQD010000985.1 GCA_016789925.1 Bryobacterales bacterium
TCGATCAGGCCATCGACCTCGTCAACAACTCGCAGTACGGCCTGCAGGCCGGCATCTACACGCGCGACACCGACAAGGCGTGGCGCGCCGCCCGGCGTGTGCACGTCGGCGGATTCATGATTAACGAGATTCCGCAATTCCGCGTGGACCAGATGCCCTACGGCGGCGTCAAATTGAGCGGGTCAGGCCGCGAGGGTCCCAAGTACGCGATTGAAGAGATGACCGAACCGAAGCTGATCTGCTGGAAAGTATCGTGACGCACCGGTTGGGCGCGCACGTCTCCGTGGCCGGTTCGCTGCTGAAGGCCACGGAGGAAGCGGTGCGGATTGGCGCGAACACGATCCAGATCTTCACATCGAGTCCGCGGATGTGGCGGGCCAGCCAGCTCAATCCACAGCAGGTTAAGGCATTCCGTGCCGCACGCGAGCATCTCGACATCCAGCCGCTCGCCATCCACGACAACTACCTGATCAACCTGGCCGCGGCCGACGATGAAATCTGGCTCAAGTCTGGCGTCGCCATGCGGGGCGAACTGGAACGGGCGATTCAACTGGATGCGGATTACCTGGTGGCGCATCCGGGCTCGTGCAAGGGCCAGTCCGTCGAAGATGCCGTCGAACGGCTGGCTGTGGGGATGCGCGAGGCCGCGCGCGGCTTGAACTTCGGACGGCTCACTTTCCTCTGGGAACTCACGGCGGGCCAGGGCCAGGCGCTGGGAAGCAGGGTCGAGGAACTCGTCGAGATTCGACGCCGCACCGCTGAGGTCACCGGCATTCCGGTGGGCTTTTGTCTCGACACGGCGCATGCCTTTGCCGCCGGGCTCGACCTCCTCGCCATCATCCCCGCGCTCGGCGCCGCCCATGTGAAGCTGGTGCACGCCAACGACTCGAAGGCGCAGTTCGGCTCGCGTGTCGACCGTCACGAACATATCGGCAAAGGCTATATTGGAGAGGAAGCCTTCCGAGGGTACCTCAGCCATCCCGATCTCCGGGACAAGGCATTCATTCTCGAAACGCCCGAAGACGACGACGGCGATCACGCCCGAAACCTGACAACACTCAAACGCCTATGCCGGAAAAGCCGTACAACCCCAGTGAAATTGAAGAGCGGTGGGTAGAAGCCTGGCGCGACTACTCGATCTATAAGGCCGTCGACGACGGCTCGAAGCCGCGCTACTACGTGCTCGAGATGTTCCCGTACCCGAGCGGCCGCCTGCACATGGGGCATGTGCGCAACTATTCCATCGGCGACACGCTGGCGCGCTACATGTGGATGCGGGGCTATGACGTGCTGCACCCGATCGGGTGGGATGCCTTCGGCATGCCGGCCGAAAACGCGGCGATCAAGAACAAGATGCACCCGGCCGATTGGACGCTGTCCAACATCGGTCACATGAAGGAGCAGTTGATTCGTCTCGGGTTCAGTTACGACTGGGACCGCGAAGTGAATACGTGCACGCCGGAATACTACCGCTGGAACCAGTGGTTCTTTCTGAAGATGTACGAGCGCGGGTTGGCGTACCGCAAGTCGGCGCGGGTGAACTGGTGCCCGGATTGCGCGACGGTGCTGGCCAACGAACAGGTGGAAGAGGGCCGCTGCTGGCGCTGTTCGTCGCTGGTCGAGCAACGCGAACTGGACCAATGGGCACTGAAGATCACCGCGTACGCCGAGGAACTGCTGAAGGAAACCTACGAGTCCCTGGAAAAGGGCTGGCCGGAACGCGTGCTCACGATGCAGCGCAACTGGATTGGCCGGTCCGAAGGCGCTGAAGTCGACTTCACGCTGGAAGGCGCGGACGAGAGGATCCGGGTATTCACCACGCGCATCGATACGATCTATGGCGCCACGTGCCTGATCCTCGCGCCCGAGCATCCGCTGACGGCCCGCCTGGTTACCGGTGACGCCTATGCTCCGGTGAAAGAGATGATCGACGAACTGGGCCGCACGGGTCCCGGCGACATCGCGAAGGTGGGCCTGTTCACGGGCCATTACGCGCTCAACCCTTTCAACAACGAGCGCATCCCCATCTGGGTCGGCAACTTCGTGCTGATGGGCTATGGCACGGGCGCGATCATGGCCGTGCCCGCGCACGACGAGCGCGACTTCGAGTTCTGCCGCCGCTACGAAATCCCGGTGCGTCCGGTGATCCGGCCGGTTGACGGTCCGCTGGCCGACGGAGAGGCGATGGAAATCGCTTTCACTGAATACGGCATCGTGGAGAATACGGGACAGTGGTCGGGCCTGTCGAGCGACGAGGCACGCAAGCAAATGGCTGACTATGCCGGGGAGCATGGTTTCGGTACGGCTGCCATTACCTTCCGGATCAAAGACTGGGGTGTGTCGCGTCAGCGCTACTGGGGAACGCCCATCCCGATGATCCACTGCAAGCAGTGCGGCACGGTTCCCGTGCCGGAAGACCAGTTGCCGGTGGAACTGCCCTACAACGTCGAATTCACGGGCAAGGGCCGGTCGCCATTGGAGAACGTGCCGGAGTTTGTCAATGTCGAGTGCCCGCAGTGTAAGAGTCCCGCGCGCCGCGAGACCGACACCATGGACACGTTCGTCGATTCGTCCTGGTATTTTTATCGCTTCACCGATCCGAAGAACACGCAACTCCCGTTTACGCCCGAAAAGGCGAACGGCTGGTTCCCGATCAACCAGTACATCGGCGGCGTCACCCACGCCATTCTGCACCTGATCTATTCGCGATTCTGGACCAAAGTGATGCGCGACCTGGGGTTGGTGGCCAACTCCGAACCCGCTGCCAACCTGTTCACCCAGGGCATGGTGCAGTTGGGCGGCAAAGCCATGTCGAAATCTCGTGGAAACGTTGTCGACCCGGATGAAATGGTGAGCAAGTACGGTGCCGATACGTGCCGCCTGTTCACACTGTTCGCC
>JAEUQD010000440.1 GCA_016789925.1 Bryobacterales bacterium
GAGTCCTCCCTCCCGCTTGATCCGGCCGCCAGCGTCTCTCCCTCCAGCAACTCCATCGTGAAGTAGTGAAGTCCATTCTTCACGCCCACTTCAAACACCCGGCACACATTGGGATGCGTCACCTTGCGCGCCGTCAAAATCCTTTCTGGAATCGCTGGATCATCACCCGGTTCTGTGCTAATTCCGGCCGCAATGTCTTCAGTGCGACTGTTTCCCCCAGTAACTGGTCGCGTGCTTCGTAGACCTCGCCCATCCCCCCGCGGCCCACCAGTCGCACGATCTCGCACCGCTTCTCGACGGGTTCGCCCGATTCGAAGGAGCGCCCCCGGCGGCGGGGTAAACTGGCCGTTCAGGACGTACCCTATGGGAAGCTCCGGGCGCGACTGCTTGCCGACGGCCAGGTGTTGGAACACACGGCGGCTGCGGCCGGCAGGTAAAGGAATTCGACAAAATCGTGAGGAGACTGCAAGATGAAAGCGCTGATTGTTCTGCTGCTGGCGGCGAATGCCGCCCTTGCGCAGCACAGCTTTGACCTCGTCGTATATGGAGGCTCGGCGGGCGGCGTCATGACGGCGGTCGCGGGAGCGCGTCAGGGGCTCCAGGTCGTCCTCGTCAACCCTGGCCGGCACATTGGCGGACTGGTCAGCGGCGGGCTTTCCGGCACAGATACCGGCCGCCGCGAGGTCATCGGCGGCCTGGCCCTCGAGTTCTACTTCCGCGCCGGACGCTACTATCAACTCGACCGTCACTTGCAGGACCTCGCCTGGATGCCCGAACCGAAGGCCGCCGAGGCGATCATGCGCGACATGTTGCGCGAGAGCAAGGTCACGCTCGTCGAGAACCAGCGGCTTCGCGAGAAGACGGGAGTCCGCAAGGACGGCGCGCGCATCGTGGAATTCACAACCGAGAGCGGCGTTCGCTATCAGGCCAAGGTCTTCGCCGATTGCACCTACGAAGGCGACCTCATGGCGCAATCCAAGGTCAGCTACACCTATGGCCGCGAATCCACCCAGCAGTACGGCGAATCTCTCGCCGGCATCCGCGCCCACACGCCCAGCCACCAGTTCGCTGTTGACATCCCCGCGCGCGACGAGAGCGGCAGGCTTTTGCCCGAAATCTCCGCCGAACCGCGCGGCGAAGCCGGCGCCGCCGACAAGCGGATCCAGGCCTACAACTTCCGCGTCATCGCCACCAACGTCCCCGAAAACCGCCTCCCTTGGCCGAAGCCCGCCAACTACGACGCGAAACAGTACGAGTTGCTCGCGCGGTACCTCAAGGCCATGACCCCTTATCTGGGCCGGGCGCTCGATATCAATGAGGTGAACCTCCTGCGCGTCATCCCGAACGGCAAGGCGGATTTCAATAACCGGGGCGGCTTCTCCACCGATTACATCGGCAAGAACTACGACTACCCGGAAGGCTCATATGCCATCCGCGAACGCATCTGGAAGGAGCACGAAGACTATCAGAAAGGCTTCTACTATTTCCTCGCCACCGATCCTCGCGTGCCCAAGCCACTGCAGGACCAGATGAACCAGTGGGGTCTGGCCAGGGACGAGTTCGTGGATACGGGCCACTGGCCGCATCAGCTTTACATCCGCGAGGCGCGCCGCATGGTCGGCGAGTATGTCGCCACGCAGAAGGATCTCCAAACCGATCTCACCAAGCCGGACGCCGTCGGTATGGGCAGCTACAGCAGCGACTCGCATAACCTCCAGCGGTTCGTCAACGCCCGGGGCTTCGTCGAAAACGAGGGTGACGTCCAGGTGCCCGTCAAGCCGTACCAGATCGCCTACCGCTCCCTGGTTCCTAAGCGCGCCGAGGCGGTGAATCTGCTGGTTCCCGGCTGCCTGTCGGCGTCCCACGTCGCCTATTCGAGCATGAGGATGGAACCCCAGTACATGCTGCTGGGCCATGCCGCGGGCATCGCGGCCGCGCTGGCTGTCAAGCATGGGGTGGCGCTTCAGGAGGTCCCCGTCGCCGCCCTCCAGAAGCAGTTGCTCGCCGAAGGCGCCGTCCTGGAACTCGGCATCGAGCACCATAACCGGGCCTTATCCATCATCCGCGCGCGTTACGCGTCGCCCCCACGCAAGGGTCCCGTGCCATGGGCGCGCCCGGAAGCCAGACCGTAGGCCGGCGAGGTCTGTCGGGTCGGAACGGATCCAGGGGGATTTTGTTTCGCAAAGTGTTGAGGGTGTTGGGTGTAAGGGTGTCGAAAAGTGTCGAATATTTCAGGCGAACCTGAGGAAAGACACACTAGTCGTCTCTACCCAGGAGCATACCGTGATTCAATCGCAGACTTCAAGAGAAAAAGATGCAGTTTTGTTTCGATGAGAGAGCACGCCAGGCTGGGTATGAGTTGACCTATTTCCAAGTACGGCCTGTCCCGGGCGCCGTCATTCAAAACAAGAGAAACAGCTCTATTACAAACGAATAGGTGTATAATTGCGGTGACCAGGAGGGCCAGTGGCAGCGCCTGGTGAGGCAAAAGGGCCAGTCTAGCCGGAGGGATAAACCATGGGCCTTGATCCGGCCATGAGTGGAATTCCGGTGGATCTACGGCACGAGATGCCGGTTCCACCGTCCGCGAGCGGGACGGCGTCGGGTGTATTTCCCGTTCCCAGTTCTAACCCTGCCCAAGTGAAATCGCTGAGCGATATTGCCTTGAGCGGCATAACTTTAGAGCAATTCCCGGTGGTTAAGGAGTGGCGGCGGCGCCTTTTCGACCCGGCCTGGAATCCGGAGGTTTCCGACGAACTGCCGCGGCTGTATACGGAGGCGGTACGGGCGTGCGACGCGCGGGGGATGTCGTCTTACCGGCGCCGCGCGGAGGCCCTGAAACAGGTGTTCTCGCGGAAGAAGCCGGTTCTGAAGGCCAGTGATCTGCTTCCAGGGCAGACGACTCCGAGTTTTGTGGGCGCGCTCATGTATCCGGAGACGTCGGTGGCGTCGACGATCTGGCCGGAGCTGAAGACGATCGCCAAGCGTCCGCTCAATCCGTTCAAACTCCGGCCGGAAGTGGCGGAGTGGCTGAACAAGGAGATGTTTCCGTACTGGATGGAGCGCCGTGTCGTGCATGAAGTCGCGCGGTACAGCGACTACGATACGGAGTCGTTCCGGGATGAGATCCGGGATCCGGTACGGGATGGCGGGTCGATCGATCCGCCGCTGCGCAAGAAGGCGGGCGAGACGCCCAAATGCCAGGAGTTGATGGAGCGAATCTGCTTCTACTTATCCGACAAGTACGGCGCGGTGTCGCACACGGTGGCCGACTTCGGGCGGATGCTGCGGTTTGGGCTGACGGGGCTGATCGAGCAGATGCGGAGCGATCTGCGGAACCGGGTGGCGAAAACGGCGCAGCAGGTGGAGTTTCTGGAGGGCGTGATTGCGGTGTTCGAGGGCGTGATCGCCTATGCAACACACCTCGCCGAGGAAGCCGAACGGCAAGGTAACGCGGAACTTGCAAGGATTTGCCGGAAGGTTCCCGCGCGGCCGGCCGAGACGCTGCACGAAGCGCTGACCGCGGTTTGGATCTGCTATCACCTGCTGCTGCTGGAAAACACGAACTTCGGGTTTTCGGTCGCGCGGTTGGACCAGGTGCTGAATCCTTACTACCTGGCCGATTGGGAGAAACTGCCGGACGAAGCGAGCCGGGAAGCTTATGTTCGGCGAGCCGTGGAACTGGTGTGCCACTTCTTTCTGCATTGTTCCGACCATGTGCCGCTGTCGCCGGAGACGTCGGAAACGATGTTCGCGGGCAGCGGGTCGAACCAGGCGCTGACGGTGGGCGGGACGCGGTACGAGAATGGGCGGACGGTGGATGCGGTCAATGACATGACCTACATCATTCTGAAGGCCACGGAACTGCTGGCGATTCGCGATCCGAACGTGCACGCACGGTATCACAAAGAGGTTCACCATCGCGATGCGGCGGGCAATCCTCTACCGGCGGGTGTGATGGACCCGTACCTGCGGCGGCTGTGCCAGGTGAACATTGTGACGCGGGCGACGCCGGCGATTCACGGCGACGCGGCGGTGATTCCGGCGATGGCCAACTACTATCGGGCGTTCGAGGGGGTGGCCCCCGAAGATGCGCTAGCCGATGCGCACGACTACGCGTCGATCGGCTGCATCGAGGAGAACTCGGCGGCGCGGCACTACGGCCATACGGGTTCGACGCTGCTGGTGCTGCCAGCGGTTCTGGAACTGGCGCTTTATGGAGGCAAGCATCGAAGCCAGGGTGTCGATGCCGATGCGCCGAACCTGTTCTACGACACGGCGGAATACACGACGCCACCGTTGGAAGGAATGCGGTCGATGGAGGAGTTTGTCGAGGCGTTCCGGCAGCAACTGGACGACATGGCGCGGCACACGGTGCAGTGCAACAACTACCTGGGCCGGTTCCTGCGTCAGGTTCGCCCATCGCCCCTGCTGTCGGGATTGTTTATCGGGCCCACCAACCTGCCGGGCGAGACGGGCGCATCGCTGGCGGATGTGTCGTATGGCGGCGCGAAGTACAATTCGGCCGGCGTGGCGATTATCGGCCTGGCCGATGTGATTGATTCCTTCTGCGTGCTGGACACGCTGGTGTTTGGCGGCAAGATGACGGCCCAGGAGCTGCTTGCGGCGATGGAGGCGGACTTCGACGCGAGCCGGCCGCCTTTGGGCAGGGAGCGGATGGCGGAGATTGTGGAGATGATCCGGCTGGCGCCGAAGTACGGCGCCGGAGTGGACGAGACGCCGGGCGGCGCGTACAACAACGCAACCGCCGTGAAGTACACGCACCTGCTGACCAGCATGATTCAGGAGGTGTTCTACAAGTACCGGACGCATCGCGGCGGGCGCTACCTGGTGGGTTACTGGAGCATGACGAACCACGCGGGATTCGGCATGCTGACCAAGGCGACGCCGAACGGGCGGCGGGCGGGGCATCCGTTCGCGAGCGGCATTACGCCCTGCGCGGGCATTGTGAAGCGGAACGGCGAGCCGGTGGGCATACTGGACCACATTCTGTCGGTGGTTTCGGTGAAGCCCGAGACAGTCCAGAACGGCTACACCTACAACCTCAGCTTGACGACGCGCGACCGGAGTTACTTCCAGGCCGACACGGATGCCTTCGCCGGATACATGAAGACGTTCTTCGACCAAAACGGCGTGCTGGTGCAGTTATGCGTCACGTCGATCGACACGTTCCGGGCGGCGGACAAAGCCGCCGGCGCGCTCGAGCGGGCGCGCAAGAACGGTG
>JAEUQD010000484.1 GCA_016789925.1 Bryobacterales bacterium
GCCACCCAGCGCGATTGCGCTCCGGCCTCGATGGCGATCCGCGTCGGCTC
The DNA here is from genome assembly GCA_016789925.1 of Bryobacterales bacterium. Classification (GTDB taxonomy): domain Bacteria; phylum Acidobacteriota; class Terriglobia; order Bryobacterales; family Bryobacteraceae; genus JADLDI01. Next base: position 51 of record JAEUQD010000484.1, read on the forward strand.
AAAGCTGCCAAAGGTTCGCTCGAAAGCCACACGCGTCATGGCCACGCGCCCTTCTTCCACCTTCTCGCCGGATTCGTCGAGGCAAACATAATAAGCATCCCGGTCACCGAGATCGATTCCGATCGCGCTCACCGTAGTGATAACATCCGTCATGGCTGGTCTCCTTTCGTGCACTCTCTTGAGTGCGTTCCTACCGACAGCGTAACCCCGTCGGTGAGAGGCCAGCCGCCTCATCCTATCTGACCCGTCACTGTGGCACTTTGGCGGAAATGCCGTTGGCAAGCGACAAGAGCGCAGATAACCGCAACACATTTCGCCCGATCTCGCCGGACAGTTCAGTCTCTCCGGCGATCTCACTGCTCCACCCCTCACCCGATCTCAGTAATCCGCTGAAATACTCCCCACAATCCGGCGCGCCAGCCGAAACAGCCCAGCCAAATTTCGGCAAAAGTTCCAATGTGACGGGTCGCACTGTGCCGCCGATTCAGCCCTTCCCCCCATGCTCCCCCAACGCCCCACCCCAACCAGCGCAGCTCGCCGTCCAACACAGCCGGAGCGCCCCTGGAATAACTGCAGGGCGCCACAAATGTACATTCCGATGTACACTGGATCTATGAGGGACCTCAGCATCACCGAGTTTCGCCGTCAGTGCCTCTCCCTGCTTGACGACCTGCCGGAAGAAGGAATCCTCATCACCAAACGCGGCCGCCCGGTTGCCCGGGTCGCTCCGGTCCGCCCGGCGCGCCAAGGCAAGCGCGTGCAACTCCCGCTGCTCAAGGGGAAGGGTCAGCCCGGTCCACTGTGCCCGAACACCGAAACTCCCTATGACCTCGTACTTGATTGATATCAATGTCTGGTTGGCCTTGACCTGGGACCAGCACCTCCAGCACCTCGCCGCGTCCCGGTGGTATGCCTCCGTCGAAGATGCGGCTCTTCTCTTCTGCCGGTTCACCATGCTGGGATACTTGCGGCTGCTCACCAATCGCCAGGTTATGGGCGACAGCACCACCACACTCTCGGGCGCGCTCGAATTATACGACCGTTGGAAGCAGGATCCCCGGGTGGAACTTGCACCCGAACCGCGCGCCACTGAAGCGCTGTTCCGCGCGGCCATGACGCCCCACTCGCACCTGCCCGCCACCAAAGCGATCGCTGACTGCTACCTCGTCGGATTCGCCGAGGCTGTGCAGGCCTGCCTGGTCACATTCGACGCCGGACTGGCCGGCACGGCGCGATTTCGGAACGTGCCTGTCCTCCTGTTGCAGCCTGTCGGCGCCGCGGCCAAAGGCCGAACGACACCCAGAGCTAAGCATACCTGACAGGCGCGCCACCGTTCTCGGTGTTCTGAAGCTGCGCCCCTCACGGCCCAAGTCCAAACCTCTTCGCTACGCTTGACCCTCAGGGGCGTCGCTGATCAGGCTGGCGTGTCCCTGCTGCACTTTGACCGAAATGCAGTTGAAGAGCGCGAAAAGCGTGGATAACCACCGCACATTTGGCCCCAACCTCGACGGACGACTCGGGGTGTCTCCGGCAATCTCACTGCCTACAAGAATCCAGATCCCTGAAAATTTCTACAGGAATCCGAGCCTCCGCCAAGACAACTCCGCCAGATTTCCGCAAAAGTTCCAATGTGACGGGTCTTCTAATTCGCTTTTTGTTCGCCCTGACTCAAAAATCCCATTGACAACTCATTCAAAAATATTTTCATCCCCCTAAACCCACCCCCACCAACCACTTACAAGAAATTCCACTCCTCCGCTTTCAATCAACTCCGCTCACCCCCACCTTACACTTTCCCCCGGAGGTGAATCTCATCCTGATTCATGTTTCTGACACAAAGTTGGCCGCCAACCGCGCCAACGCCCCAAAGTCCTCCGGACCAAAGACGGCTTCCGGTCGAGCCGTTTCTCGTATGAACGCGCTCCGCCACGGCATGAATGCCGCCGACGTCGTCGTCCCCCAACTCGGGGAA
>JAEUQD010000582.1 GCA_016789925.1 Bryobacterales bacterium
CACCGAACAGTCTGTTTGCCGGCGTGATCGGTGCGGCTTCCGGCGGTCCGCCGCTGCTCGAAGAATCCGATTGCGTTCTCCTGGCCGCTGTTTCCGACTACCGCGTCGGCTATCTCCAGAAGGCGCACAATGTCCACCGCATCACGCGCGGTTGGCGCGCTCTTTCGGACTATGCCGCTGACATCGGCGTGGCGCAGTCGCTCAACTGGGCGGCCCGCGCCCGCCAGTTTCGCGACGAGTACACGGCCGAAATCGCCGCGCGCGCCGAGGCGCAGCGCGTGCCTGGCCGGATTCACTCGGCCGACGTCGCCCGTGCCCTCGCCGACACCCTTCCGCTGGACGCCTCGCTGATCATCGACGGCGGCAGCATCGGCCAGTGGGCGCACCAGCTTCTCTGCCACCGCCGTTACCCGTCGCACTGGATTACCTGCGGGCGTTCCGGCGTCGTCGGCTACGGCTTGGCCGCTGGCATGGCTGCACGCCTGGTCTCGGCGGACCGCCCTGTTGTCCTGCTCTCGGGCGATGGCGCGTTCACGTTTACAGTCACCGAAATCGAGTGCGCCGTCCGCCAGCGACTCCCTTTCATCGCCATCGTCGCCGACGACCAATGCTGGGGCATCACGCACTCCGGGCACCTGAAACAGTTCGGCGAAGGCGTTGCCACGCAACTAGGCAGAATCGACTTCGCGCTTCTCGCCCAATCGCTGGGCGCGCGCGGGCAACGGATCAATAGCGTGGACGAACTGGTCCCCGCGCTCCGCCAAGCTCTCGAAAGCCGGGAGTTTACCCTCCTCCATGTCCCCACCTCCGGAGGCAACCCGCACTAATAGGGGCGTCCGGAAGGCGAAACAACTGGCAGCAGCGCTGAAAACAGTTCCGCGATTGTCGCCACTCAGTTGAACTAACGCACCGCGACCGTAACTCCTCCCGGACTCCGTGCCGTACCTACCGTCACAATCACTTCGGCATTCCCGGCAGGTGTATCGCGCGGAACTTCCACGTTCATCTGGAACATCCCCGCAACGATGCCCGGAGCCGCACCGGCGTAGAGCACGTTCGCCGGCCGTCCACCGATCGTCACGCTCACCGGCAGCACCGGCCGCGGGAACACGAGGCTTGCCAGTAGCCCATCCGTTCCACCCGGATTGGTCTGGCCTTCCCCCGTGCCGTACAGCATCACAATTCGACCCTTTTCGATCGGGATCGACTCCGAGTTGTAGCTGTAATTCTCGTTGAGGATCGCTCCTTGCCCGCGGCCCGATGCGTTCGCCGTAAACAATGCCGGCTTGGCTGCCAGTACCGGGACCTCCAGTGCCGCCGACCGCGATGTACCCCGTTCCACCACGATCGACGTGCGCGCACGTCCCGCCACGGCATACGGCACGATCACGCTCGTCTGTCCCGTCAACGCATACACAATCGGCGACGCTACACCGTCAAACAGCACTCGTGTACCCGCCAGTGTGGTCGCCACTACGCCGCCGTTTACCACCAGCGTCGTGAGCGTGTCCGGGCCGATATTCGTGCCATTGAGCACAACAATCTCTCCCGGAGCCACGCCGCCACCTGCATAGCTGGCCGCGCTCGCAATCGCGCTGATCGTCACATCCGTACCCGCCGGCGGCGGTGGGGTCGCCGTCGCGCCAAACCGCGTCAGGAACCCGTCCCCTACCGGGAAGTTCGGACCCGCCTGCCCGCCCGCGAACGCCGCCTGATAACTCCCCGGCGTCGACGGGAAGTCGGCCGATGCCGTTCCACCGGCCACTAACACGTTGCCCGTGGAATCCACCGCGACGCCCATTCCTAAGTCGTCGCTGAATCCACCCAGATAGGTCGAATACACCAGCGCCGACCCGGCCGCGTTCAAGTGCGTATAGAACGCATCTCCCGTGATCACCGAATTCTGCATGCTCTCGCCCTTATAGGTCGATTGCCTCGCGTCCGATGTCACCGGAAAGTTCGTCGATGTCGTATACCCTGTAACGTGCGCGTTGCCCGCCGGGTCTATCGCCAGACCCAACGCTGCGTCATCCTTACCGCCACCGAGATAAGTCGAATACACCCAGGCCGTCCCGGCCGCGTTGATCTTCGTCACAAACGCGTCGCCCGCCGACGTCAGCGCCGTTCCCCCAAACCCGGCGTACGTTTTCTGATACGCCTGGTCCGTAACCGGGAAGTTAGTCGACAACGTATTGCCCGCGACATAGGCATTACCCTGCGCATCGATCACCACTCCATACGCAACGTCGTCCTGCCGTCCGCCCAGCAAGGTCGAATAAGCCAGACCCGTGCCTTCCGGATTCACCTTCGTAATAAAGGCATCCCCGAAAACCACCGTGTCCGATCCGCCCGACCCGCCATAGGTCCGCTGCGGCGCGCTGCTCGATACCGGGAAGTTGCCCGAGCTCGTGAATCCGGCCACATACGCATAGCCGGATCCATCAATCGCAATCCCCGTCGCCGCGTCGTCCAACGTACCGCCCAAGAACGTCGAATACAGCAGAGCCGATCCGGCCGCATTCATCTTCGCTACAAAGGCGTCGCTCGCCTTCAGGTTCGGCTGTTCGCCACCGCCCCTAAAGGTTCGCTGATACGCCGTCTCGCTCACCGGGAAGTTCGACGATCCCGTCAATCCCGCCAAATACGCGTTGCCCGCCTTATCCACCGCCACGGCGCTGCACATGTCCGACTGTGCACCGCCGAGATACGTCGAATACTGCAAAGCGGCTCCCGTGTTATTCAGCTTCACGACAAAGCAATCGCCCAATGCATATTCACCCTGGCCCTTCCCGGCCAGCCGCCGTTGATAGCCGGCAGTCGTCGTCGGAAAATCTTCTGACGTCGTCGTCCCCACCAGGTACGCATTGCCGGTTTCGTCCACCGCGATCGCCCGCGCCACGTCCCGGCCCAACCCGCCGATGCGCGTCGAATACACCATCGCGCTACCGGTCGAGTTCAGCTTCGTGATTGTCAGATCCCCCGTCCCCGCGTTGATCGCCGGCGATGTCACTGCGCCCGGCGACGTCGGATATTCCTGTGACGTGGTCGTCCCCACGACGTACGCATTCCCTTGGCTGTCGGTGGTCACTGCGAACGAGGCCTCGTTCGAACCACGCCCCACAAACGTTGCATACTGCACTACCGGGTCGATCACCAGCGCCGCGCTCCGGTCATACGCGCCCACCGTGAACTCCACCATGCCGCCCTCGCTCAGCCGGTAGCCTCCTTCGATCTGGCGTTGTTGCCCTGCTACCCGCTGATGCACGCGCGGCCGGTGCCACCGCACCATCCGGTCCCCATGGCGCACCGCCAGCGCGCCGTCGCTCTCCAAACTCAGCGTCACGTCCCCCGTAAACTGCATCCTTATGGCTCCCGGATCGGCTCCCGGCCGCACCACAAAGTCGTACTCCAGCTCCTCCTGCCGGCCATAGTAATCGACATCGATCCCCGGATACACGTCCCGGTACCGCACCCGCGCGTAGGTCGGGATGTTCGTCAACCACCGCGCCTCGTCGTTTCCTTTG
>JAEUQD010000596.1 GCA_016789925.1 Bryobacterales bacterium
TCGGAACGGCCGAGCGCGGTGCGAATTTTGTGGAGAACGTGGTCGCGGGACATGGCTAAGGAGTACGGTCGCGGAGAGCTTTGCGTTCGCGCCAGAGCTGCCGGAAGGTGCGGGCAGCCGGGGGCGGCAGATCGCGCTGGCTGAGCCATTTCTGGAGCGGGCCGATGCGGAACGGCAGGGGCGCTTTCTTCCACCAGGCTTTGGAATCGGAACCGCCGAAGATCATGCCGCCGGCAGCGCCCGCGAAGGCATACAGTTTGGGACGGCACATGAGCCAGGACCACGCGCGGAAGGCCCGCCGTTCCCACACATCCTTGCCTTCCCTCTGCTTGGCGCGAGTGACCTCGGTCCGGAGTTGCAGCAGGATCTTGGGAATCTCGATCTTGACGGGGCAGACTTCGCCGCAGGCCCCGCATAGAGAGGAAGCGAAGGGAAGCCACGGGTCCTGGGTGACGCCGTGGAATTGAGGCGAGAGGATGGCTCCGATGGGTCCGGAATAGACCCAAGGGTAGTTGTGGCCGCCGATCTTGCGGTACACGGGACAGTGGTTGAGGCAAGCGCCGCAGCGGATGCAGTAGAGGGATTGCCGCTTGTCCTTGTCGGCAAGGACGCGCGTGCGGCCGTTGTCGATCAGGAGCAGATAGAATTCTTCGGGACCGTCGATTTCACCGGGGCGGCGGGGACCCGACAGGAAAGAGGTGTAGACGGTGAGGGGCTGGCCGGTGGCGGAACGGCCGAGGACTTTGAGGAAGGTGGCCAGGTCCTGAGCGCGCGGAATCACCTTTTCGATGCCGGCGACGGCGATCTGGATACGCGGCGCGGACGAGGTGAGGCGGGCATTGCCTTCGTTCTCGATCAGGACAATGGCGCCCGAGTCGGCGATCAGGAAGTTCGCGCCGGTGATGCCCAATTCCGCGGCGAGGAACTTCTCGCGCAGGACACGGCGGGCGATCATGGTTTGCTTTTCGATCACCTCTTCGCGTTCAACGCCCAGCTTTTCGGTGAAGAGGTCGGCGACCTCGTAGCGGGTCTTGTGCAGGGCGGGGGCAACGATGTGATAAGGCTTCTCGTGGGCGAGTTGGATGATGTACTCGCCGAGGTCGGTTTCGACGACTTCGATCTTGTCGTGTTCGAGGTGTTCGTTGAGTTCGATCTCCTCGGTGGTCATCGACTTGGACTTGACGATGCTGCGGATGTTCTTTTCGCGGGCCAATTCGAGGACGATCCGGGTGGCGTCGGCAGCATCGCGGGCCCAGAGGACTTTGCCGCCGCGGCGGGTGACGTTCTCTTCGATCTGCTCGAGGTAGAAGTCGAGGTTCTCGATGGCGTGGCGCTTGATGAGATTGGCCTGGTCGCGATAGCTCTGGAAATCTTCGATGGCAGACGGCTGGATGGAGGTCTTGCGCTTGTCCATCAGACGCCCGGTGGCGTCGTAGATGGCGACTTGGAGTTTCGGATTATCGAGCGTCTTGTGAAGCTGTTCGGCAGGAAGAGGATTCATGGCTCACCGGCTGGCTAGGACTTCGGCTAGGTGAAGACAACGGACGTGGGACCCGGCGCGGAGGAGCGCGCCCTGCAACTGCATGAGGCAACTGGAGTCGACGCCGACGACGTAATCGGCACCGGTCCGGTGGATGGAGTCGATCTTAGTTCGGGCCATCCCGCCCGAGACTTCATCGAACTTGACGGCGAAGGTGCCGCCAAAGCCGCAACACTCTTCGGCGGCATCCATCTCGCAAATCTCGAGACCACGAACGTGGGAAAGCAGGCGGCGGGGACCGGATTTCACGCCGAGTTCGCGCAGGGCGTGGCAGGAATCGTGAAAGGTGATTTTGTGCGGGAACGATGCGCCCAAGTCCTCTGTCTGGGCCACCTCGGTCAGGAACTTCGAGAATTCCCAGACGCGGTTGTCGTGATGGTGGAGGAGTTCCTCGTAGTGATGGGAAATCATCGAGGCGCAGGAACCGGAGGGGACGACAATGTAGTCTGCCCTTTCGAACACCTTGAGAAAATGCTGGGCGACCGGGCGGGCTTCCTCCCAATAGCCGGAATTGAAGGCGGGCTGCCCGCAACAGGTTTGGTCTTCCGGGAAGTCGACCTCGTAGCCGAGTTGTTCCAGGATGTCGGCGACGGCGATACCGACTTTGGGAAAGGCCTGATCAATGATGCAGGTGACGAAGAGAGAAACCCGCTTGGGCATGTGAAGCGAATATTGTAGCGCGCGGTAAAATGAAATAGATTCCATGACGCGGCGAATGGCGCTCAGTGTATTTGTGTCGATGGCAGCGTGGGCCGAAGCGGCGAAGGCGAGCCTGCGGGGAAAGCTGCGGCCCGGCGACGCCCCGGTGCTGCTTTTCGAGGGCAAAGAGATCGCTTTAGGCGGGGACAAGGCGACCATGGGCGTGCTGGGGGATGCCCGGCTGAAAGAGGCCGATTTTGAAGTGCGAGGCGAGCCGGCGGGGGACGGGAAATTTCAGGTAGACCCGATCCACACGCGGTCCATGTTCGTGCACAAGCAAGGCAAGCGGCTGATGATCAGCTACTGGTGCGAGGTGTGTTCGATCCGCACGTATTCACCGGGGGTGTGCATGTGCTGCCAGGACGAAACCGCGCTGGATTTGAAAGAGCGGTTCGACGAATAGATGTTTTGCCGCCCGATATAATGTCAGGGTGCGTGCAGTCGCCGTTCTGTTATCTCTCATGACTTTGGAAGCCGCCAGTTACACCGTTGCACGGGTTCGCGTGGAAGGGATAGAGGTGATCCGTCTCTACGACCAGGGACACGACACAGAAGTCCTCATTCTGCCGTCGTTCGGCAACAACGCTTATTCGATGAAGGTAAAGGGGCAGCAGATCATGTGGTCCCCTTACAAGACGCTGGCGGAGTGGAAGGCCAAACCCGCGCAGGCAGCCAACCCCTTTCTGGCGCCCTGGTGTAACCGGATCGACGGAGACAGCTACTGGGCCAACGGCAAGGAATACCTGCTGAACGACAAGCTGAAGAACTTCCGGCGGGACGGGAACCAGAAGCCGATTCACGGGCTGCTCGTGTTTGCGGACTGGACGGTGACCACAGTCGAGGCGAGCGACAGCGGGGCAGTCACAACCAGCCGCCTGGAATTCTGGAAACAGCCGGACTGGATGGCGCAATTCCCATTTGCCCATACCTACGAGATGACGCACCGGTTGAAAGATGGCGTTCTGGAAGTGGAGACGGTGATCAGGAACCATGCGAGCGAACCGATGCCGGTCTCGCTCGGCTACCACACCTACTATCAATTGACGGATTCGGCGAGAGACGATTGGTCGGTGAAGGTGGCGGCGAAGGACCATGTCGCGCTGTCAAACGTGCTGGTGCCTACCGGCGAAGTGAAGCCGGTCGCGCTGGCGGACCCGTATCCGCTGAAAGGCTCCCAGTTGGACGATGTGTTCACGGGGCTGAAGCGGGAAGCGAACGGCCGCGCCGTGTTCTGGGTACAAGGCAAGAAGCAGCGGGTCGCGGTGGAGTATGGACAGAAGTACCCCGTGGCCGTCATCTACGCGCCGCCCGGACGGGGCTTCATCTGTTTTGAGCCGATGTCGGGTGTCACCAACGTGTTCAACCTCGGGCATGCCGGCAAGTTTCCCCTGCAGAGTGTCGCGGCGGGCGGAGAGTGGCGCGAGAGTTTCTGGGTCAGGCCGAGCGGTTTCTAGATGTGGTTTCTGTTGGCGCTGTTGTTTTGGCAGGGACCTTCGAAGGAAGCCGAGCCGGTCAAGGAAGAAGCGAACAAGGGCGATAAGCGGGTTGAACTCAATCTGCTGGGCAAGACGGATACCGCGGCAGGCGAATCGCGGCGGAACGAAAACGTCCAGTTCAACCTGGTGGACAACAACGCCCTCAAGGAATTGAACATCCGGCTGGGGACGACCGCAACCATCGTCCAGGAATTCCGTCCGGAACGGAATTATTTCGGGGCCGAGTTTGGCAACGCACCTTCGACGGTAATCCATATCACGCCGGCGAGCCGGAGGGCGCTGCATGGGAATGTCTACTGGTCGCACCTGAACAGCATTCTCACCGCGCGATCGTTTTTCCAGGTAGGCGACGTGCAACCGGCGCGGGAGAACGACTACGGCCTGTCGTTGGCATCGCGTTGGATCCAGATCGAGGCGTCGCAACAGAAACTGCGCGGACAAGTGAACGGCAATGTCCTGGTGCCGATGCCGGATGAACGGACGGCCTTGGCGACCGATCCGGCAACGCGGGCGATTGTGCAGCGATTTCTGGACGCATATCCCCGTATCCTGCCCAACCGGACTGATATCAATCCGCGCGCGCTGAACACAAATGCGCCGCAGATCATCGATAACGACAACCTGTCGGCGCGGGTCGATTCGCCGGAGCGGCGGTGGGGCCGTCTGGCCGCGCTCTACGGATTTACTTCGCAGCAGGTGGAAGCGTTCCAACTAGTGGCTGGGCAGAACCCGAACACCGACACGAAGAACCACCGTGCACGGTTGACGTGGGTGCGCGGGTGGGGCTCGACAGTGGCCGAAGCGACGGTGGGATTTGATCGGATCGGGTCGCTGCTGGTGCCGGAGGAGAGAGCGGTGGGTCCAATGGTCTCGGTGGCCGGATTGACCACCTTGGGTCCGCTGGCATCTATCCCGATTGACCGCGCCTTGAACATGTTCCGCTAT